>JAWWPV010000150.1:0-11598 GCA_033854775.1 Trebonia sp. | reverse complement strand
ACTTGACACTGTAGCGCCGCGACCTGGTCATCCAGGACAAGACACCAGGTCGGGGGCATGACGCGGACAGTAGCCGCACGGGCTCTACTCGCTGAGCTGCTCTCGGTGCGGTAACCGCGGCATGTACTGCCACCCACCGCGGTCAGGTGCCGTGGCGGATGGCCAGGACCGCAGCCTGGGTGCGGTCCACCCCGAGCTTGGCGAGCACGGAGCTTCGTGCCGGGTTTACCCGTTCCCGTGCGGTCGGGTGAGCGTGACCTGGGCGGTCAGGCAACGCTGCGCGGCTCGCCCGGAGAACATGAGCCAGACCAAGCCGACGCTCGCCGCCGCGGCAACGGGAAGGGGAGGGAGCGTAGCCATACAGACTGGATCTGGCCGGACCTCGCATGTACCGGGATGTACCTGCTGTTGACCTGGAGCTGTCGGCAGGTAGCGCTCCGCCCAGCTCAGGCATCCGGCGGCATGTTCGCCAGTAGCTGCTCTGCTCACAGTGCCTCGTGGGACCCGTGGCGAGGTCATGGCATTCTTTGCACCTCATCGCGACAAGTCGCCGATGGCTGTTGGTTTCGGTTCGGTCTCGGGCGCACGCTGGCGGGCCAGGGCAAGGCTGGTCATCGTCGTGATCGCCATCGCGGCGATGCCGATCAGCGCTGCCGTCGTGTAGGCGCTGTCGTTCGGGAAGAGATGGCCGGTGTCGGTGCCGGCGGCCAGCACCAGACCGCCGATGGCACTGCCGAGCGAGTACCCGACGCTGCGCACGACGTAGTTAAAACTCATGGCACTGGAGGTCTCGCTTTTGGGGGTGACGGCCAGGATGACGCCGGGCATGGCGGCCGAGAAGCTGCCAACACCGAAGCCCAGCACGCCCATTGCTACGAACAGCTCGGCCAGGTTCGACCGGGCCGCCGCGAAGAGGACGAACCCGCCTCCGACAACGACGGCGCTGCAGGCCAGGAGCACGGGGGCGTCGATCCGTTCGCGCACCCGAGGCGTGAGCTTGCCGGCGACGAACCCCAGCACAGAGAACGGGACCAGGACCAGCCCGGCAACGAAGGCGGTCAGCCCGAAGCCGTAGCCGGCGCTGTGCGGCGTCTGCGCGTACCGGCTGATGAGCGTGAGCAGGAGGTACATGCCGATCCCGCCGACGCACATGGCGACATTCGCCCCGGCGACCGCCGGATGCCGTATCGCCCGGACATCGACCACGGGCGTCTTACTGTGCAGCTCAGAGGCGGTCCAGAGGCAGAGCAAGAGCACGGAAACGACGGCGAGGACCACCGCCACGGCGAGGTGATGGCTCCACAGGCTCGTCTCGCTGGCAAGGAACAGGACGAGGAACAGTCCACCCGCCAGGAGGAGCGCGCCCGCTATGTCCATGTGGGCGGAGCGGCCTTCGGGGGCTACGGGCATGGAGCGCCAGGCGGTCAGGAAGGCGATGGCGGTGACGAACAGACCGAGGCCGTAGGCGGCGCGCACCCCGCCGAACTCGGTGAGCAGGCCGGCGAGCGGGTAGCCGACGCCGACCCCGATGATGGAGACCACCGAGATCAGGGCGATGGTGGCCGCGCTGCGCTCCTCGGGGAGGTGGTCGCGGGCCACGCCCATCATCAGCGCCGTCAGACCGAGCCCGACGCCTTGGGCGGCTCTGGCGACGAGCAGCCACGCGAACGGCAGCGGTAGCACGGTGAGCGCACTGCCGGCGGCGACGACCGCCAGCGTGGCGAGAATCGTGCCGCGCCGATGCGGGCCAGCCCCGAGGCGGCCGAGGACCGGCGTGGCGACGGCGCCGCTCAACAGGGCGATGGTCAGCGTCCACTGCGCGCTGTCGAGTGAAACGTGGAACGTGGTCGCCACGCTGGTGATGAGCGGTGTCCCGAGGCTGGCGACTGCCGCCACGACCAGGGCGATGAACATCAGGGAGGGGACCAGCAGCCGCGCCTCGGAGTGCTCCCGGGTAGTGCTCATCGGTTGGCCCCGGTCGTGATGCGGCCGGACAGGCCGGGACGGATGCGAGTCCGGACCCCGCCGAGTGACCAGCCGGTCACTGCTTCGGCCCTTCTCGGTCTTTGCTGTCGAGCGCTGCGAGATGTTGCAGCGCCGGAAGGGCTGCCATCAGGGCCTCGAACTCGTCGTCAGTGAGTTGGTCGATCAACCGCGCAAACGCCTGGACGCCCTTCCGGTGCCGCGTCCGGACGTAAGACGCGCCGGCTTCGGTCAGCCACACCAGCGTGACCCGCTTATCGGACGGGTCGCCTCTGCGCTCGACCAGCCCGGATTCCTCCATCACCCGAACCAGGACGGTCATCGCGGGCTGGGTGACGCCCTCAATCGCGGCCAAGTCGGTGATTCGTCGTGGGCCGGTCCTATCCAGGGTGGCCAGGGTGGCAGCGGACGTGATGGTCAGGTCGCGTGGAGCACGCCTCACGGCCCTGGTAGCCAGTCCGTAGAGGGCTGACCCGATTGCGGTGGAAGCACGACCAGTTTGACGATCCCGGCGGCGAGCGGCGTCTTGACGGCCCATGCTTGGAGCATACAACATTTATATGAAGTCTTTATGTATCTCCCCGGCCGATGGACGCTGGTGGCGCGGTGCCCATCCTGGCGGGCGCCGGTGCGGCGCTCATCCTGCGGGGGGACACCGTCCTCGGTGCGATGTCGGTAAGCGGCGGAATGCAGCCTGGCCAAGACGACGAATGCGCAGAAGCCGGGCTTGCTGTTCTCGCTCCCTAGCGATCATGCGGACCAGCGCTGAACAGCGCCGCCTGGCCGAGCAGCGGATCCGCGCAGCCTCCGACGCCCTCCTGCGCGGCGGCATCCCATCGGAGGCCGCGACGCCGCCCTGCGCGACCTTGAGCAGTTCAAGGCACTGGCGATCTCCCGGCTCGCCGCCCAGCACGACGAGATCACCCGGCTCCGCCGCCAGGCCACCGCAGCGAAGGCCGGCAACGTCCGCACCCTCGCTCCCCGGCTCCCCGGCGGAACCGCCACCGCCAGCCAGGAGACATCATGACCCCGGCCAGCCTGGCCGCCGCGCTCCGCGACTGCGCGGCCGGCCTCTACCCGCTCGAGGCCGGCACCGGGCTGCTCATCGCAAACGGCACCTTCCTTCACCGCGACGACTTCACCAGCCGCTTCGTCCTCCATGGCACCGCCGGCATGGCGGCAGTCGACTGGGACGCCGCTACCGCGGCGCTGACAGCCGGCGAACTGCCTTGCTCAGGAGGCTGACAGTGACCTGCATCACGCCAGCGGACTGGCAATCGAGACACCGATGTGGCCGCAAGCCCACGTCAGTCCCTTCAGGTCCGCACACGAGAGATCCGCCGGTGCTTGTCATCGGCGGATCTGTCCTGCCGGGCAGCCGCTGGGCCTGGTCCGTTGTTGCGCGGCCCGCCGGCCCCCTGCTACTCTCACTCCACTAAGCTCTTAGTGGAATGAGAGATCAATGATCGAGTTCCAGCTCGACGAGACGTCGGGCGTTGCCACATACCTGCAGCTCGTCCAGCAGGTCCACCAGGCCCTGCGGATGGGCATGCTCGAGCCGGGCGACCAGCTGCCGACCGCGCAGCAAGTAGTCGCCCGGCTGGCCATCAACCCGAACACGGTGCACAAGGCCTACCGCGAGCTGGAACGGGCGGGGCTGGCGCGCGCCCGCCCAGGGCTCGGCACGTTCATCACCCGCTCCCCGTCCGGGACTGACCCGGCCACCCAGGCCCGGTTCCTCGCCGCGATGACCGACTGGCTCCGCTCGGCGCGCGCGGCGGGCCTGGGCCCCGATGACATCGAGGCGATCTACCGCACCGCCTTCCGCGACTGCTTCGCCGAGGGGGTCGCGTGATGAGCGGCGTCATCCAAGCCAGCGGGCTGGGCAAGCAGTACCGGCGGACCTGGGCGCTGCGCGACTGCACGCTCGCCATCCCCGAAGGCCGCGTCACCGGGCTCGTCGGCCCGAACGGCGCGGGCAAGACCACCCTGCTGCGCCTGGCCGGCGGGCTGCTCGCGCCGACCCGCGGCACGATCAGCGTCCTCGGCGAGCGCCCGGCCGCCGGGCCGGCGCAGCTGGCCCGGATCGGCTTCGTCGCCCAGGACACCCCCGTCTACGCCAGGATGACAGTCGCTGGTCACCTCCGTCTCGGCGCCTGGCTCAACCCCGGCTGGGACGACAAGCTGGCGCGGCAGCGGATCGGGCAGCTCGGCCTGGATCCGCGGCAGCGGGCCGGGTCGCTGTCCGGCGGGCAGCGCGCCCAGCTCGCGCTCACCCTGGCGCTGGCCAAGCGGCCCGAGCTCCTCGTCCTCGACGAGCCGGTCGCCAGCCTCGACCCGCTGGCCCGGCGGGAGTTCCTGCAGGGCCTGATGGAGGCGGTCGCCGAGCACGGCCTTAGCGTCGTGCTGTCCTCGCACCTGGTCGCCGACCTGCAACGGGTCTGCGACTACCTGGTAGTTCTTGTCGCGTCCCGGGTCCGGGTCGCCGGGGAGGTCAGCGCCGTGCTGGCGTCGCATCACCGCCTGTCCGGGCCGCGCCGCGACCCCGGCAGCCTCCCCGCAAGCCAGGAGGTCATCCAGGAAAGCCACACCGACAAGCAGAGCAACTTGCTGATCCGCACGGACGAGCCGATCCTCGACCCGGCCTGGACCGTCACGCCGGTCAGCCTGGAGGACCTGGTGATCGCCTACATGAGCCGGGCCGGCGATGACACGCCGGCCCGCCGGCAACGACTGGGAATGGTGTCATGATCCGGCTCAGCCTGCTTCAGTTCCGCGCCCAGGCCGCTGCGGGCGCCGCCGCGCTGGCCGCGTTCGCAATCCTGCTCGCGGCCACCGGACCGCACCTGGCCAGCCTCTACGCCGCCAGCGGTATCAGCGGCTGCCAGCCCGCCAGCTGCGCGCACCTGGCCAGCAACTTCCTCCAGCAGCTCTATGCCGCCGGCACCTACTGGGTGCTTTACCTGCTCGGCGTCATGCTCATCCTCCTCACCCCCGCCGTCATCGGCCTGTTCTGGGGCGCGCCGCTGATCGCCCGCGAGCTGGAGACCGGGACCTCCGCCCTGGCCTGGACCCAGTCCATCACCCGGACCCGGTGGCTGGCGCTCAAGCTCACCGTCATCGGCCTGGCCGCGATGGCCGTCACCGAGGGACTCAGCCTGATGCAGGCCTGGTGGGCAGCCCCCATCGGCCGGGCCGTCGGCCACGGCGGCGGCGGCACCAACCTCGCCATGGGCCGGTTCAGCACGCTGGTCTTCGCCACCCACGGCATCACCCCGCTCGGCTACGCCGCCTTCGCCTTCACCCTCGGCGTCACCGCCGGCGCGCTGATCCGGCGCACCGTCCCGGCCATGGCTGTCACCCTGGCCATCTTCGCCGCCGTCCAGATCGCCATGCCGTTGTGGATCCGCCCGAACCTTTTCCCGGCCGACCGCACGGTCATCCCGGTCACCTCGCTGGACAACATCTCACTCCAGCAAGGCGGCCTCAACGGAAGCAGCTTTAACCTCGGCGCCCTGGACCTCCCCGGCCAGCCCGGCGCCTGGCTCCTGTCCAGCGGAGCCGTCAACGCCGCCGGGCAGGCAACCAGCACCACCCCGGCCGCCTGCACCGCGCGATCGATGGGAAACACCAGCCCCGCCTTCATGGACTGCCTGGCCAGCCACGGCATCCGGGAAGCGATCAGCTACCAGCCCGCCAGCCGCTATTGGGCCTTCCAGTGGACCGAGACCGCGATCTACCTCGCCCTGTCCCTAGCCCTTGCCGGGTACTGTTTCCGGTGGCTCAACCGCCGCCTCTCCTGAAAAGCAACGTCGACGATCTCGCTGACAGGTCATCACACACCTCGCCAGCTAACGCGTTCACCGGTCGCATGACTGACCTGACGGCCCGCTACACCACGTCGCGACCCTATCGCTTAGTGATATGAGTCACGAGCAGCTCTAGATCCGGGCCACGCAAACGAGACATGACACCGCATCAAGATCCGCCTCATCTACGTCAGTTGCGCGAAGGCCATACGAGACACAAGATCACACGGACACGAGGAGTGCGGACAAAAGGGCGGCCAGCTGGGATAGCTCCCCGCATGCGGCGGCGAGCTGCCGGCAGGTCTCTTCCCGGTAGCTGCCGCCGGTAAGCAGGCGCGAGACGTGGTCGCCAGGTAGGTCACGACCGCGCTGCGGAGCTTGCCCGCGCCGAGCCGGTTGTCCATCTCCCGGTAGGAGCGGGTTAGCTCGCGGATCGCGTCGATGTCGGCGCGCCCCACCTGGCGCGGCCGGAGGCAGAGGGCGCGGCGGCGGGCGGGCTGGTGAGCCAGCGCAGCGCGGAGGCGGGTAGCGCGGCGGAGGTGAAGACCGCGTTGACCAGGAATCGCCTTCGCCGCACGTCGGCCCTCCATAGGGCGGTTGAGGTGGCTATGGTTTCCGTCCAGCCGGTGGGGAGCTGCAGGCCGAGGTCGCCTGGCAGGTTGCTGGGGATCATGCCTAGCTCGGTTTCGGAGACCTTCCGGCCGAGGGCATTGCTGAGGACTTCGGCGACCAGTTCGGGGACCGGCGGTCGCGGTTGCTCGCCCGCGAGCCACCGCAGGACTGACGTGTGGTCGCACCGCACGCTGGCCAGGCCCCGGGGCGCGGCGAGGTCAACGACCCTGCGCGCCAGGCCCTTGTTGGACATTGCTGGCGCTGCCGCCGCTCGACCCTGAGGTCACGAGACGGCTCGCGATCCAGTTCCAGGACCTAGAGGCGATCCGGGAAAGCATGCGCCGGCTCAGCCTCGCCCAGAAGGCTCTTTCCGAATTCCTTCTCACCTACCGGCAATACGCGGCCCGGGTAACGCGCGAACGCGCTGATTCTGTCTTCGCAGCACGTACGTCCCTCTCCGCGCACGTGAAAGTGGCAGAAGGACGCGCGCGAGATCTCGCCAAAGAGCGCGCGACGCGCGACGAGGCACACAGCGCCCTCCAACAGCTGGAAGCCCTGGCTTGGGCCCTAGAGGCGGAGATAAGGGAACTATCGGGAAGCCCCGAGTACAGCGACGTCACCGCCAGACGGCAGGTCGTGGACGCGCAGCGCGAGTCGGCTGCCTCGGCCCTCAGCCAGGCGGCGGCCTGCCGGGCCGCAGAGGACATCGCATCCACGGCCGTGTTGTCTGCCCTTCAGCATGTCGGACAGGGCGCACGGGCGGCCCACCAGGCCGCCACTGCTGCTAGGGCAAGCTTCGGCAAGGCCGGCATGGCCCCGGCATTGCTTCCTGTCCCGCCTGCCGACCCTGATGCCTGTCCCGCCTGCCGACCCTGATGCGCAGCTCACGACGAGGATCGACCAGGTTCCGGTCGGCGTCTCGCCTCATGATCCGTCTGGCGAGGTCGCGCGAGTGGAAGTCCCCGCCCTTGACCTGAACGCGCTGGCAGACGCCATTCGCGCAGCCGCAGCGCAGTCGGAACGAGCGCGCGCATGTACCTAGCTTGACCTGCGGCGGAGCAGCTTACCAAAACGGGGCCGCAGTGCCTTCCTGGCCGCGTCCGGACTGCGCTAGGAGTCGACCTGGGTTCCGGCCTGGATGCGGGATTTCATCGCACCGCGTCGGGTGGGCATTGCCGCTCCGGCTGGAGCAATAGCTCTGGCGGGTACCCGCTGAACGTGGTTGGCGGCAGCCGACGCGGGTAGAGCTGCGTTTCATGCCGGGCCGGGAAGCACCTGTACCGTCCCTGGCCTGGGCAGGAGACGGGAGCGGTGCGGTTCACGCGTGGCGTGTCCGGCCGCAGGAGAAAGGAGAAGGCCAGTGAAGGCTGTCGTATTCCAGGGGCCGTTCAAGCTCGCCGTTGAGGACGTCGAGGATCCGAAGATCGAGCAGCCCGGTGACGCGGTCATCCGTATCACGACCGCGAACATCTGCGGGTCGGACCTGCACCCCTACGAAGGGCGGGCGCCGCTCGAGGCGGGCATGGTGCTCGGGCACGAGAACATGGGCATCGTCGAGGAGACCGGGCCGGGAGTGAACCGGGTCAAGGTCGGCGACCGCGTGTCGGTGCCGTTCAACCTGGCCTGCGGCACCTGCCGCAACTGCACCGACGGCTGGACCTCAGCGTGCCTGCGCGCGAACCCGTCCGGCCAGCCCGGCGCCGGGTACGGGTACCCGCAGATGGGGCCGTACCGGGGCGGCCAGGCCGAGTACCTGCGCGTGCCGTGGGCCGACTTCAACCTGCTCGAGCTCCCTGCGGGGACTGAGCATGAGCAGGACTTCACGCTGCTGTCGGACATCTTCCCGACCGGCTACCACGGCACCGAGCTGGCCGGCGTCGAGCCGGGACGCACGGTGGCGATTTTCGGCGCCGGGCCGGTCGGGCTGATGGCCGCGATCAGCGCCAACATCCGCGGGGCTGCCCAGACGTTCGTGGTCGACTTCCAGCCCGACCGGCTGGCCCTGGCCGAGAAGATGGGCGCGACGCCGGTCAACCTGGCTCAGGTGGACGCCGCCGAGGCGATCATGGACGCCACCGACGGGTTCGGCGTCGACTGCGGTGTCGAGGCGGTCGGCTACCAGGCCCACGACCCGGCCGGGCAGGAACACCCGGGACTGGTCCTGGACCAACTGGTCCAGGTGGTCCGGGCCACCGGCAAGATCGGGGTGGTCGGCGTCTACGAGCCGTCTGACGAGGGCGCCGCAACTGAGGACGCCAAGCATGGCCGTTACGACTTCGACTACGGCACCGCGTTCACTAAGGGCATCACCATCGGGTCAGGTCAGTGCCCGGTCATGCGCTACAGCCGGTGGCTGCGCGACCTCATCATCCGCGGCCAGGCCAGGCCGTCGCAGATCATCTCGCACGAGCTGCCCCTCGACGACGCGGTCCGCGGCTACGACCAGTTCGACAAGCGCGCCGACGGCTGGACCAAGGTCATCCTTCACCCCTGACCGGCGACGCCCGGCGGACTGGCCGGTCGGCGGCGAAGGGGACCGTTGGCGCTATGCGGTGTGCCCCGGCCAGTTTGCCCCGGGCACACCGCAGAGTGCCCGTCCGCAATTGCGTCCCGTCCGGGTGCTTCCCGGGGTTTGGGACTGGCTTCCGCTGGCAGTTAGCCAGCAGAGCGGGACAGGCAGGGAGGCATGACATGGACGGATCGGCCACTGCGATCTGGATTATCGTTGCGGTTGTCGTCGCCGGGCTGGTCATCTGGCTGGTCAGCGTGACGCTGGCGGCGCGCAATCCGCACCAGGAGCACGCGCACGGGGAACGGCTGCGCGGGGATGTCCAGGGCGGGATGCACGTCGGCGGCGGGCGCAGCGTGGCGCCGCGCCGCGACGAGGAAGTAATACCCGGGGAGGTCCCCCCCGGGGACACGCTGCACCCCGGCGGGGAAGGCCCCGCGGCCGGCCCGGACGCCAGTGGGGCCCGGCGGGGCTCTGGGAGCCCGCTGGACCTGTAACAACGGGAGCGCCCTCTCGGGCTAGGCAAGGGCAGCCCTCGACCACGAGAAGGAGAGAGAGCATGAATCAGCCAGCGCAGCAGCAGGAGCCGCCGGGCCGGACCGGCAAGATGCGCCCGCGCCCGGACCACGGCGAGGAAAGCTACCGGGGATCGGGCCGGCTGGCGGGCAAGGCCGCGGTCATCACCGGGGCGGACAGCGGCATCGGCCGGGCGGTCGCCATCGCCTTCGCCCGGGAAGGCGCCGACGTGCTCATCGCCTACCTCGACGAGCACGATGACGCCCGGGAGACCGCCCGCTGGGTGGAGCAGGCGGGCCGCAGGGCGGTGCTCGTGCCGGGCGACCTGGCCGAGGCGGCGCACTGCCGTTCCGTCATCGATTCCGCCGTCGCCGAGTTCGGCCGGATTGATGTCCTGGTCAGCAATGCCGCGCAGCAGATGACGCACGACAAGCTCGAGGACATCAGCGATGAGGAATGGGACCGGACGCTCGCGGTGAACCTCAGCGCGTTCTTCTACCTGACCAAGGCCGCGCTCCCGCACATGAGGCCCGGGTCGTCGATCATCGGCACCTCCTCGGTCAACTCCGACGCGCCCACGCCCCAGCTGCTGCCCTACGACGTGACCAAGGCCGGCATCGCTAACATGACCGCGGCGCTTGCCCAGCTGCTGGCCGACCGCGGTATCCGCGCCAACAGCGTCGCCCCCGGCCCCATCTGGACGCCGCTGATCCCGTCGACCATGCCCGCGGAGCACGTGGCGGATTTCGGCTCCTCGTCCTCGCTGGGCCGCCCTGGGCAGCCGGCTGAGGTCGCGCCGGTGTACGTGATGCTGGCATCCGACGAGGCCAGCTACGTCTCCGGTGCCCGCGTCGCCGTCACCGGCGGCAAGCCGATCTTGTAAGTACCTCGCCAGCAGGAAAGGACCACTATGGCAGTGACCGCCTTCCACGACTTCCCCCTCGCCCCGCGGGACCGCAAATGGGACGGCGCGGCAGCCGAGAAACGCGTGCGCACCTGGGCCGATGCCGAAGACGAGCCCAACGGCAAGTACCGCGACGCGCACGTCTGGTACGACGTCGGCCGCAAGCAGAACTTCACCGCTTACAAGCTGCTGTTCACCGACATCGTCGACGGCCGCCACGTCGCCGTGCCGCACGCGATCATCGCGGCCGGCAACATCATGCAGGGTGCGCACGGGGGCATCGACATGCCCCAGTCTGACATCACCCGGGCCAGGAACCACCTCGCGAAGTACTACAAGAAAATGGGCGAGACGGCCCCCTGGGAGCGTGACTGATGACGCCGCAGGCTCAGGGGCTGCGCGGCCTTGGCCGCAGGCTGCCGCCTGGGCCCGCGGACCTGCGCCGGACGGCCGGCATCGAGGACGCCGTCCGACGCCTGCTGCTCGGCGGTGTGATGCCGTTGTGGATCGGGGCCGGGCTGGCGGACTGGTACCTGCACCGGCGCACGCGGATCGAGGACACCGCCGGGCCGCGGGAATCGGCCTTGCACTCGCTGATGTTCGCCGAAACCGGGGTGCCCGTCCTGCTGGGGCTGTTCTGCGAGGTGAATGCCGGGGTGCTCGCGACCGCGGCCGGCGCGGTGGCCGCGCACAGCGCGACCGCCTACTGGGACCAGACCTACGCCGAGCCCCGTCGCCGGGTCACCCCGGTCGAGCAGCACGTGCACAGCCTGCTGGAAGTCTCCCCGGTCATGGCGACGTTCCTGCTGACCGCCCTGCACTGGGACCAGGCCAAGGCGCTCGCGGGCCAGGACAGGCAGCCGCCCCGGTTCCGGCCCAGGCTGAAACGCCGCGATCCCCTGTCCCCGGCCGCCCGGGTCACGCTGCTCGCCGCGGTCACCGTGTTCGGGGTGCTGCCGTACGCGGAGGAACTGCTGCGCTGCTGGCGCGCCAATCCCCGGCTCAGCCCCCTTCCCGAGCCCGCCGAGCCGGCCACTGACACCATGCGCGCCCCGGGCCAGGACCAGGCCGGCGATCCCCGGCAGGGCTGACCGCCGGGCAGGCTCGGCCAGCCGCAACCAGTCAGCCGTCGGCCATCGTCAGCGAGACCTCGGTGACGGTAGCAACGGAACCACAGCGGAGAGCCGGGCGTTTACTCGCGGGCCAGTTGCTCCTTGAGCCGGGCCCAGCTCAGCTCCGGCCTGCCGCCAGGGCGGCCGACAGTG
>JAWWPV010000149.1:0-6381 GCA_033854775.1 Trebonia sp. | reverse complement strand
TCCCGCTAACCGCGCAACGGATTGCCGGTCCTGGCGTTGAAAACGCAACGGATTGCCGGGCGGACGCATCATTACGCTCTGTTAGCCTCATGCGGCGCTCCGTACGCTCAAAGCATGATGAGCGACGTGACGCACCGGGTGGCTACATCCCGGTCTTACCTGATGTGCCCGCCGGAGTATTTCGCCGTGACCTACGCGATCAACCCGTGGATGCGGCCGGACTCCCCCGTCGATCCGGGGCTGGCGATGCGGCAGTGGGCCGCGCTGCGGGCGACGCATGAGTCGCTCGGGCACTCGGTCTCGACGATCGAGCCGGTGGCAGGGCTGCCGGACATGGTGTTCGCCGCCAACGGCGCGACGGTGATCGACGGGACCGCGCTCGGCGTGCGGTTCAAGCACCGGGAACGCGCAGGCGAGGCCGCGGCGTACATGTCGTGGTTCCGCTCGCGCGGGTACTCGGCGGTGCACGAGCCCGTCTTCGTGAACGAGGGTGAAGGGGACATCCTCGTCGCCGGGGACCCGGTGGTTGGAAGTACAGTGCTCGCGGGGTACGGGTTCCGGTCGGATGAGGCGGCGGCCGGCGAGCTCGCGTCGGTGTTCGGGCGCCGGGTCGTGTCGCTGCGGCTCGTGGACCCGCGGTTTTACCACCTCGACACCGCGCTGTGCGTGCTTGACGCGTCGACGGCGATGTACTACCCGGCGGCGTTCGACGACGCGGGGCGGGCGGCGCTTGCCTCGCTGTTCGACGAGCTCATCGAGGCCAAGGACGAGGACGCGGAGGTGCTCGGGCTGAACGCGGTCTCCGACGGGCGGCACGTGGTGCTCGCGGTCCAGGCGGCGGGGCTGGCGCGGTCGCTTTCCGCCCGCGGCTTCGAGCCCGTGCCGGTGGACATGTCGGAGCTGCTCAAGGCCGGCGGCGGCGCGAAGTGCTGCACGCTTGAACTGCGGGAGCGGCCATGACTGATACGTTGCACGAGCTGGCTTCCCAGGACCAGCTGTCCGGGCTGACCACGGAGTACAGCGCGCACAACTACCACCCGCTGCCCGTCGTGGTGGCGTCGGCGTCCGGGTCCTGGGTGACCGGGGTGGACGGGCGGCAGTACCTGGACATGCTGGCCGGGTACTCGGCGCTTAACTTCGGCCACCTGCACCCCCGGCTGGTGGCGGCGGCGACGCGGCAGCTCGGGCGGGTCACACTGGTCTCACGGGCGTTTGACCATGATCAGTTCGGGCCGTTCTGCGCCGAGCTCGCGGAGCTGTGCTCAATGGAGATGGTGCTCCCGATGAACACGGGGGCCGAGGCGGTCGAGACGGCCGTCAAGGTGGCCCGCAAGTGGGGATATGTCACCCGGGGGGTTCGCCGCGATGAGGCGATCATCGTCGTGTTCGACGGGAACTTCCACGGGCGGACGACCACGATCGTGTCGTTCTCCTCCGATCCGGACGCGCGGGCCGATTTCGGGCCTTACACGCCGGGGTTCGTCTCGGTGCCGTACGGCGATATGTCCGCTTTGCAGGAGGTTTTCGGTAAATATGGGCATCGCGTGGTCGCGGTGCTTGTCGAGCCGATCCAGGGCGAGGCCGGGGTAGTCCTGCCGCCGCCGGGATTCCTCGCCGGGGTGCGGTCGCTGTGCACGTCCGCCGGGGCGCTGCTGATCGCCGATGAGATCCAGTCCGGGCTCGGGCGGGTCGGCTCGACCTTCGCGTGCGAGGCCGAGGGCATCATGCCGGACGCTTACCTGCTCGGCAAGGCGCTCGGCGGCGGGATCGTGCCCGTGTCCGCGATGGTGTCCTCGCGGTCGGTACTCGGCGTGCTCAAGCCGGGACAGCACGGGTCGACCTTCGGCGGGAACCCGCTCGCCTGCGCGGTGGGGCGCGAGGTGATCGCGATGCTGCGGACCGGGGAGTACCAGGCGCGGTCCGCCTCACTCGGCGCCGTGCTGCAGGCCGGGCTCGGGTCGCTGCCGTCGTCGGTCGTGTCGTCCGTGCGCGGCCGCGGGCTGTGGGCCGGGGTGACGTTCACCAGCCTGGACGGGCGCGCCGTGTGTGAGCGCCTGGCCGCGCTCGGCGTGCTCGCCAAGGAAACCCACGGCTCGACCATCAGGCTCGCTCCCCCGCTGGTCGTCACGGAAGACGAGCTGTCGTGGGGGCTTGAGCGCTTCAGCGAGGCGGTGCTGAGCGCCTGAGCCTGGTGAAGAACGAGGTCACGGAGCCGGCCGCGCAGCCAAGCGCGCCTCCGTACAGGTACCACTCGCCCGCGGCCGTGGCGGTGATGACCACGCTGCCGTTCGGCCGCTGCATCGCGAGGATGAACGACGCGAGGATCCAGCCCACGGCGGGCAGCAGCCCCGCGCCGAACGTGCCGATGCCCCAGCCGCAGGCCGCGCACGTGGCGAAGATGATCACCGCGAGGATGATCGCGATCAGGGGCGCGGGTGCCTGGCCGTACTGGAAGCTGCCGATCAGGCCCTGGAGGGCGCCGAGCACGAACAGCGCCACGTAGCCGACGGCCGTGAGCGTCCGCTGTCCGCCGGTCGGCAGCGAGCCTTGCGATGTCCCCATGATCAAGCAGGCTACCGACTTTTCAGCGCGCGAACAGGTCGCGCTCGTAGCGGTCTTGCGACTCGCGCGGGCTTCGCGTGCTTCGCGGGCCCGCGAGCTGGGTGTAGTACTCGCATCCGAGGATCCGCGCGCCAATCTCGTTGGAGAGCGCGAAGTAATCGCCGTCCACGGTGACCTGTGTCTCGTGGGCGCGCATCGCCGCCCGCTTGGCGTCCAGGTACCTGGTCGCGTCGATCTCCGTCGTGACCTGGTCGTCCGGAACGCCTACCGACAAATCGGTATTTTTCACGAACCAGGTGTCTTCGGGAAGCTCGGCGGCTCGCGCGAGCACGGAGCGGGGCATCGCGGTCGCGTACAGCTTGGCGGCCTGGCCGGTCAGCTCGTGCGCGCGCCTGGTGACACGGTGGGCCTGGATGTGGTCGGGATGCCCGTAGAACCCGCCAGCGTCGTAGGTCACGATCACGTCGGCCGCGACCTCGTCGATGACCTTGGCGAGCGCGTCCGCCGCCTCGTCGACGTTGGCCTGCCAGAAGCAGCGCGGGTCGTCGTTGTCCGGCAGGCCCATCATCCCCGAGTCGCGGTACCGGCCCTCGCCGCCGAGAAAGCGGTGGTCCGCGACGCCGAGCGCCGCGCAGGCGCGGTCGAGCTCGACGATCCGGTGCTGGCCGAGCTCGTCGGGGAACAGGTGGCGCAGGTCGGGCGGGATGATCTCGCCGAGCTCGCCGAGGGTGCAGGTCACCAGCGTGACGCGCGCGCCCTCGGCGGCGTACTTGGCCATCGTGGCGCCAGTACCGATCGACTCGTCGTCCGGGTGCGCGTGCACCAGCAGCAGGCTGCGTTCCACCCCGTGTCCCTCCGAAGGCCAGGTCCTGAGAAGAATAGTTTCCCGGTCACGACGCTACCTTGGGACGGCAGCGACCGATGTGGCCTGGCATGATCGGGAGCATGACGGAGAGCTTTCCCAGGCAGCAGGCGCGGACGCGCGGGTTCCGGCTCGGGGTCCCCCGGGCGTTTCAGGTGTCACCGGACGGCGAGCGGATTACGTTCCTGCGCTCCAAGGAGGGCGATGACCCGGTTACCTGCCTGTGGGAGGCCGACGCCGCCACCGGTGAGGAGCGGCTCATCGCCGACCCGAGGACCCTCGGCGCGGACGAGGAGAACCTGCCGGCGGAGGAACGGGCGCGGCGCGAGCGGGTCAGGGAAACTGCCGCGGGGATCGTGGCCTACGCCACCGACCGCGCTGCCACGCTCGCCGTCTTCGCGCTCTCCGGGCAGGTCTACGTGGTGCCGCTCGGCAGCAGCGGCGGCACGACAAGGGCCACCGCGACGCCCCGGCTGGTCCCCGCCAAGGCCCCGGCGCTCGACCCCAGGCCCGACCCGACCGGGGCCAGGGTCGCCTACGGACACGACGGCGCGGTGCGCGTCATCGACCTGAGCACGGGCGAGGACACGGTGGCCGCGCAGGAGGAAGGCGTGACCTTCGGCCTGGCGGAGTTCGTCGCCGCCGAGGAGATGGGCCGGTCCCGCGGCTACTGGTGGTCTCCTGACGGCCGCAAGCTCCTGGTCGCGCGCGTGGACGAGTCCGCCGTGCCCCGCTGGCACATCGCCGACCCCGCCAACCCGGACAAGGCACCGGTGGAGGTCAGCTACCCCGCCGCGGGCACCGCCAACGCGGACGTGTCGCTGCTGGTCGCCACCCTCCCCGAGGCGGCACCGGACGACACGGTGCACATCGCCCAGACCCCGCTCGCCGTCATCCCGCCCGCGAGCGCGAAGCTGGCCGAGGTGGCCGGCTGGGACCGGGGCGCCTTCCCTTACCTCGTCAACGCCGCCTGGGGCGAGGACCTGCTGCTCGTCGTGCAGACCAGGGACCAGAAGACGATGCGGATCGTCAACGCGGTTACCGGCGCGGTGGTGCGCGAGGACACCGACCCGCACTGGACGGACGTCATCGATGGCGTGCCCGCCCAGCTGGCCAGCGGTGACATCGTCTGGACCGGGATCAGCGGCGACACGCGGGGCCTGATCATCGCCCCGGCGGCCGGGCTGGCCACGGCCACCCCGGTCACCCCGCCCGGCCTCCAGGTCCAGGCCGTGATCGCCGCGGTCGGCGACGAGGTGCTGTTCACCGGGTCGACGGAGCCCACCGAGGTCGGCGTCTGGCGCTACGGCCCCGCCGGGCTCGCCGCGCTCGCGACCGAGCCGGGCGTGCACGCCGCCGCCGCCTCCGCCGGGACGACCGTGCTGGCCAGCCGGACGCTGGCCAGCAGCGCGCTCACCGTGCGGATCGCGCGGAACGGCACGGTCACCGGGGACATCGCCTCGCTCGCGCAGCAGCCGAACCTGCCGCACCCGGCACCGCGGTTCATCGAGGCCGGGCCGACGCGCATCCGTACCGCCGTGCTGTTCCCGTCCTGGCATCAGCCAGGCACGAAGCTGCCGGTGCTGATGGACCCGTATGGCGGCCCGGGCATGCGGCGCGTGGTGAAGACGGCCAGCATGTTCCTCACCTCGCAGTGGTTCGCCGAGCAGGGGTTCGCGGTCGTCGTGGCGGACGGCCGAGGAACGCCTGGGCGCGGGCCGTCCTGGGACAGGACGATCGCCGGCGACTTCGCCACGGGCGTGCTTGAGGACCAGGTCACGGCCTTGAGCGCGGCGACGGAGCAGTTCACCGACCTGGACGCGACCCGGGTCGGCATCCGGGGCTGGTCCTTCGGCGGGTACCTGTCGGCGCTCGCGGTGCTGCGCCGCCCCGGCGTTTTCCGCGCCGGGGTCGCGGGGGCGCCGCCGACCGACTGGCGGCTCTACGACACGCACTACACGGAGCGGTACCTGGGCGACCCCGGCGCGTTCGCGGCCGCCTATCAGTTGAGTTCTCTCCTCGATGACCCGCAGCGAGCGGTCCAGTCTGTCATCCGGCCGCTACTCATCATCCACGGGCTCGCCGACGACAACGTGTTCGTCGCGCACTCGCTGCGACTGTCGTCGGCGCTGCTCGCGGCCGGGTACCCGCACTCGGTCCTGCCGCTGTCCGGGATCACCCACATGACGTCGCAGGAGACGGTCGCGGAGAACATGCTCCTGCTCCAGGTGGCGTTCCTGAAGCAGGCCCTCGGCCTTTCCGCGGCAGCCGGGTAGCGGAGGGCAGGCCAGCACCGGGGGGTGCGCCCCCCGTACCCCCCGCGTGCGCCGCTGGCGGGTGCCCGTCACCCTGTGCTGCTGCTCGCCTGGGTCCAGTTCGCGGACCGGGTCACGCTCGTGGCGGCGGACCTGCCACTGGTCCTCGTGTGCATGGTGACCCTGATGCGGCATCGCCGGGGCGCCGGCGGCCAGGGCCGGGGACGTGGCCGGGGAGATCCCGGCCGCCGCGGTGCGGGCGAACTTCGGGCGGCCGGCGCCCGTGTACCGGTTTGACGGGTTCACCGTCGACGCCTGGGATGTGAACCTGCTCACCAAAATGGGCGGATAGCCAGCTGGGAACAGGCAGTGTAGCCAGTCTCACATGCTGGAAGGGCACCCTGATGCGGCATGCTGAGGATAACTGGAATAAGTTCATGGGCATCGCATGCGCGCCCCCGCCCCTGCCCGCATCAAGGGTCGCCTGGCAGCGCGTCGCGGTCACGATCACGCACGAGGCAGCGAGGACGCTGGATGACACAAGTTTCAGAAGCGCCGGCCAGAACGCGGGCGCGGATAAAGGAGCGGACGCTCCGCACGGACCCCTGGTGGAACCGCGGGCGCGTCGTCGCGACCCTGCTGACCATCTGGGTGGCCTACGCGACCGTCCGCGTGTACACCGGGCACTGGTACTTCGTGCCC
>JAWWPV010000148.1:0-2504 GCA_033854775.1 Trebonia sp. | reverse complement strand
CCCTCGAGAGGTGCCTCCGTTTCCGCATTGCGGTTAGCCCATAGGACTTCTCGGATGCCGTCCCAGACTGCGGTGAACCCCTCGTCGTAGGTATTGGCATTCTGGATGACCTGCCAGGCGAGCCATTCTGGGTGCTTCTTGATCAGGCGGTTGCCGATCGGGCCGCCGTAGTCCTGCATGTAGAACCCCATCGGACCGGTGAAGCCGATGGCCTCCAGGGCCGCTTCGACGACCTCGGCCAAGTGGTAAAGGTGTAGTCCCAGGTCGGTGGCTCGGGCATGTCGGTGTTGCCGAAGCCTGGGTAGTCGAACGAGGCGAGGTGGAACTGGTCGGCAAGGCTCGGCAAAAGGTTGCGGAACTGGTGTGAGGAAGAGGGGAACCCGCCGAGGAGGAGCAGCTTGGGGCTACCCGGATCCCCGGCCTCGCGGTAAAACACGTTAAGTCCCAGCGCGGACACCTTCTTAAACGTCGTCATCTCTTCTCCTTCTCCTGCGCAAGCGGGGCGCGGCCGGGTCTCGCCCGACCCGCACCGGTGTCACGCTCGCGGCGTTCTGCTGCTCACAAGACACTAAGCCGCTAAAGCTTCGATCCAAGTCGAAGCAATCGGCACATGCATCGGCGGCGGGGACCTAACTGGGGGCGGCGGGCTCGGACGTGACTGTTCTGGTCATCACGCTCGAGTCAGACGCAGTGGGTCAGGAAGCCCATTAAATACTAAGTACTATGGACTAGAAAGCCCATTTTCGTGATGCGCACGAGACATGACAGAAAGCGCAGTCGTGCCGCGGAAGCTCCCTAAAGGGCAGGCGATGCCGGGTCGTCGTTCGCCGATCTTCCCGCTCAGGTTCGGGCTGCTGCTCGCCAGATCCTCGGCGTCGCTGTCTACGCCGATCTCCGCCGACCCGGTCGGCGCGCTGTCCACGATCCTGCCCCTGGACCCCGGCGCCCCGATACCGGCGCACAGCCTCGCCGCAGAAGTCGCGATGAGGGGATTGCCCAAGACGGGGGCAACCACAGTCCGTATCGACTTCTCCCGTAAGGAAATTAGGGGGACCCAGCGCCAAACCAAGGGCCAACGACACCGGGTTCCGTCAGCCACAGCGCGATGCCCCCAGGCACCACAACATCGCTGACCTGCGGAAGCCGGACCTACGACGATGGCATCGGACGAAACCGCCGTGCATGGCATGCAGAAGGTCAGGGGTTCTAATCCCCTTAGCTCCACCGAATTTTTCGTGCGCCTCTTCGATAAATAGTGAGTAAAGCTAGTCACTAGGCCGCAGCCTGACCTGGTCAAACGCCGAGCTTCACGATGTCACGCTGCATGCAGAATGCCAGGGGCTGAACTCCTTATCTAACCCCACAGGCAGCTTTTCTGCGTGGCTGCGGGCAGAGAACGCTCGCCTGACACGGCTGGTGAAGCTCACCCCTGTCGCCCGACGCGAGACGGAGCCGGCTGTCACGAGCCAGGTCGTGCCGTCAGTATGTGCCCCGGCCATGCCCTCGAGGTTGCAGAGGCCGACGAGCGCCAGCGTGCCGGGGTCGCCAAGGCCTGCGGTCGCGATAGTGCGCGCCGGGTCCCAGCTGGTTGACCACATCAGCCGCCGGGTCATCTGGGCCCAGCCGGTTCCCGGTCCGGTCATCACCCACAGGTCGGGGTCCGTGGCTGCGAACCGTGTCGCGTGGCGGAGCCACGATGCCCCGGTCTCCGGCCAGGTGATCGTGTCCAAGGTCCGGCCGCCGGCGTGCTCCCACGCGGCCTCGACCGCGCGTGCGGTCGCGATGGCGCGGGGGGTGCGGCCGGAGCCGATCGTGATGTTCACGGCACCGCGGCTGCTGGCCAGCTCGATGATGCCTGCGAGTTCGGCGTCCGTGGCGGCCAGGTCCGCGTCACGGTGGGCTGAGGTCTTCAGCAGGGGGCTGGTGAGCGCATCCATCGTTCGCCTTTCTGCCGGGGGGTTTTCGAGTTCAGGTGGCTGTCGTTGCCGCGGGCTCCGCGCGACAGGGGTGCGGCAGCTGCGGTGGCCTTATGCGGCGTCGTGGAAGACGAGGGCGAGCGTGTGCTGTTCGCCGGACCGGACGACCGAGACGCCGTGCCGGACTGGTGCGGCGGACCATCCGCGGGCGGATTTTACGGGGCGGTCACGGGTGGTGAAGAGGTAGCCGTGGCCGTGCGGCAGCAGGGTGGCCGTGCCGCGAGACTGCGCGCGCGGCCGCTGCTCCACCAGGAGGAACTCGCCGCCGGTGTGGTCTACGCCGGGCTCGTTGAGGTTGATGACCACTTGAAGAGGGAACACCAGGTCGCCGTGCAGGTCCCGGTGCAGGGCGTTCCAGTCCTTCTCCTCGTAGCGGAGCAGGATCGCTGAGGACTTCGTCTGGCCGGCGTCGTGGCACATCCGTAGCCACTCGTCGAGGGTGTCGGGCCACGGGGCGGGCCGACCGAGCTAGGTCCACCAGTCGCGGGTGACGGGCAGCAGCCGTGGGTACAGGGCCTGCTTGAGTCG
>JAWWPV010000147.1:0-2892 GCA_033854775.1 Trebonia sp. | reverse complement strand
AGGCTCAGCGAGTACCGTTACGGCCCGGGCGTCTTCAAGCTCGACAGGGCGCTGTCCGTGCCTGTGCCATGGCGCGACCCCGCAGTCGGCGCCGCGGCCACCGTGCACCTCGGCGGCACCCTCGCCGAGATCGCCCGCGCCGAGGCCGAGGTCGCGGCCGGCCGGCACCCCGAGCGGCCGTACGTCCTCGCCGTCCAGCCGTGCGGGGCCGACCCGTCCCGCGCACCCGACGGCAGGCACGTGCTCTGGGCGTACTGCCACGTGCCGAACGGGTCAGCCAGGGACATGACGTCCGCGGTCGAGAACCAGCTAGAGCGGTTCGCCCCCGGCTTCTGCGACCTGATCCTCGCGCGGTCCGCGCGCGACACGGCGGCGATGGAACGGCATAACCAGAACCTCGTCGGCGGCGACATCGCCGGCGGCTACTCGGGCCTGGCGCAGTTCGTCCGCCGCCCGGTGCTGTCGCCGCGCCCGTGGCGGACCCCGCTGCCCGGCGTCTACCTGTGCTCGGCGAGCACGCCGCCGGGTGCCGGAGTCCACGGCATGGGCGGCTACCACGCCGCCAGGCTCGCGCTTGCGGAGCTAGGGCCGGCCGGCACCCGTTCGGCGGCCTACCAGTGACCGTGCCTGACCACCTCGTCGAACGGCAGACGGTCGGGCTTTACGATCGGCTTGAGCGGGCGGTCGGCGGGGTAGCCCAGGCCGATCAGGAAGGCGACGTCGTGGTCGCCGGGGACGCCGAGGATCTCGCGGGCCTTCTCCTGGTCGCCGACGGAGGAGTGGCCGGTGCCGACGCCGAGGTCGGCCGCGGCGAGCATGATCGCGTAGGTCGCCTGGCCGAGGTCATACTGGTCAACCACCCTGGTGCGGTCGTCCGCGGGTTGCGGGATGACCAGCGCGATCGCCGCGGCGGCGCCCGCGATGTGCCTGGCGCCCTGCCAGACCGTCGACAGCGCCTGGAGCTGGTCCCGGTCGGTGACGACGATGAAGTTCCAGTGCTGCCGGTTGCTGGCCGACGGGGCGCGCCAGCCGGCCTCGGCGATCCGGTCGAGATCGGCGGCGGGGATTGGGTCCGGCAGGTAGGTGCGCACGTTCCGCCGGGCCCGGATGGCGTCCCAGGTCTCCATGTAAGAGCTCCTTCGCTGTGATTGCCTATCGACCTGATAGGCATACCGCATCACGAGCCCGCCCGGCCAGCCTGTGACTTTGTGGTCTGGCAACGATCATCACCCGAGGCGGGTGCGATCGCGACGGCCGGATGGTGCCTGCTTGCCCGTCCTACCTGCGGGGTCTGCCCCTTGACGGACGGTAACGGGTCATTGTTGCGGGGAACGAAGGGGTCGACGTAAATTCGGGTGGATGCCACAGCGACAAGGTGCGTGAGTAGGTACATCATGGTCATCGGGCGTCGGCTGGACGCTGTACCCGGCTGGCTCAGTCACGCATAGTAACAAGGAAGGTAGGCATACCACATGGCGCAGCGAAGCCTTGAGGATCTGCTGCAGACAGTCAACCCCGTTGAACTGCTGCGGAACTCCCAGGAGGGCGCTTACGTCTACCCGGTCGTCCCAACCGAGTTCTCCAACTGGAAGACCGAGCAGGTCGCGTGGGCCACCACCGCGGTGCTTTTCGACCAGACCCACCACATGGCGAACCTGTACATCAAGGGCCCGGACGCGCTCAAGCTGATCTCCCACCTCGGGATCAACACCTTCAAGAACTTCCCGCTGAACATGGCGAAGCAGTTCGTGCCCGTCACCTACGACGGCTACGTGATCGGCGACGGCATCCTGTTCCACCTCGAGGAGAACGAGTACGAGTTCGTCGGCCGCGTGCCGACCGTGAACTGGATCCAGTTCCACGTGGAGACCGGTGACTGGAACGTCGAGCTCGTCCGTGACGACCGCTCCCCGTCGCGCCCGATGGGCCAGGCCGTCACCCGCACGCAGTACCGCTTCCAGATCCAGGGCCCGAACGCGTCCAAGGTGATCGAGAAGCTGAACGGCGGGCCGATCGCGGACATCAAGTTCTTCCGCACGGACTTCATCAACATCAAGGGCCGGAAGGTGCACGCGCTCCGGCATGGCATGTCAGGCCAGCCCGGCCTTGAGGTCTGGGGGCCGTACGAGGAGTACCTGGAGATCCGTGAGGCGATCCTTGAGGTCGGCGAGGAGTTCGGCATCAAGCCCGTCGGGTCCCGCGCCTACGCGTCCAACACGCTGGAGTCCGGCTGGATCCCCTCGCCGCTGCCGGCCATCTACACCGGCGAGAAGCTCAAGGGGTACCGCGAGTGGCTCCCCTCTCAGGGCTACGAGGGCTTCGCCGGCACGCTCGGCGGCTCTTTCGTCTCCTCGAACATCGATGACTACTACCTGACGCCGTACGAGCTTGGCTACGGCCACATGGTGAGGTTCGACCACGA
Source organism: Trebonia sp. (assembly GCA_033854775.1). Lineage (GTDB taxonomy): Bacteria > Actinomycetota > Actinomycetes > Streptosporangiales > Streptosporangiaceae > Trebonia. Next base: position 470 of record JAWWPV010000147.1, on the reverse strand, counting down.
CTTCATCGGCCGCGAGGCGCTTGAGGCGCTTGACAAGCCCGCGCAGCGCCGCAAGGTGACGCTGGCCTGGAACGCCGAGGACGCCGGCAAGATCGCCGCCTCGCTGTACACCGACGAGATCCCGGCCAAGGGCCTGGACGTGCCGATCTCGAACTACTCCTCGTCGAACTACGACGCGGTGCTGCTCGACGGCAAGGTCGTGGGCCTGTCGCTGTTCACCGGCTACAGCCACAACGAGCGCAAGGAGCTGTCGCTCGGCGTCATCGACCCGTCGATCGAGGTCGGCACCGAGGTCACGCTGGTCTGGGGCGAGCCGGACGGCGGGTCGCTGAAGGCGTCCGTCGAGCGGCCGCACAAGCAGGCCGAGGTGCGCGCCACGGTGTCGCCGGTGCCGTACTCCAGCGAGGCCCGCGAGCACTACGCGGAAGGCTGGCGCGTGGCCGGCCGGGCCTAGTAGCGAAGCGAGCCGC
>JAWWPV010000146.1:0-4284 GCA_033854775.1 Trebonia sp. | reverse complement strand
ACCTGGCCGGGGGCGACCTGGCCGGGGAGCGCCTGGCGGCGGCCGCCGGCCCGCGGCTTCGGGTGCTGATCGCCGCGGACCGGCCGCTGCTGCGGGCGGGGATCGGCCGGCTGCTGACGAGCACCGGGGCCGGGGCCGGGCTGGCCAATTCCGGGTTCGAGCCCCGGATCGAGATCGTCGGCGAGGCGGCGACCGCGGACGCCGCGGTCACCGCCTGCCGGGAACTGCGGCCCGACGTGGTGCTCGCCGACCTCGGCCTGACCACCGCGGGTGACGGTGGCGGTGACGTTGACCCGGCGGGCGGCAGCGCCGGGACACCCGGGGTGACGGAGCTGCTGCTCGGCCAGCTCCCTGACCTGGCCGTGGTGGGCCTGTGCGAGGCGGGCGACGAACGCCTCGTCGCCGAGGCCATGCGGGTCGGCGCGCGCGGCTGCGTCGACACCTGGGCGGACGGCCCTGAGCTGGCCAGGGCGATCATCGCCGCGGGCCGCGGGCAGGCGATCCTCTCCGCCCCGGCACTCGCCCAGCTCCAGCGCGGCCTGCGGGGGGACGCGGGCAAGCCGGCGCTGACCGAGCGGGAGCGGCAGGTGCGGCGCCTGATGGAGCAGGGCCTGCCGGACAAGGTCATCGCGGAGCGGCTCGTGCTGTCGGTGAAGACGGTGGAGAAGCACGCCGGGGCGGTGCTGCGCAAGACCGGCGCCCGCAACCGCGCCGAGCTCGCCGCGCTGGCCGGCCGGGCCCGGCCGCGACCCGTCCGGTTACGAGCGAGGACGCGTCCGGTTACGGGCCAGGGCCCGACCGGTTACGGGTAAGGACGAGCCCGGTAGGGAAAACCCTCCAGCAAGTTGGGGACTAGCACCGATTCGCGCCGTGGGGGCGCTGCGTTACTTGTGGGATATTCCGGTTCCGAGGAGTGATCAGCGCGTGTCTGTCGTGCCATTGAAGGAAATCGTCGACCGGGCGTTCCGCGAGCGCTACGGCGGCGCGGCCATCAACGTGGTGAACGACCTGACCATGGAGGCGGTGCTCGCCGCCGCGGTCGAGCAGCGGTCGCCGGTCATCGTCCAGACTTCGGTCAAGACCGTCAGGTCCATCGGGCTTGACCTGCTGTTCGCCATGTGGCGGGAAATGACCGCGGGCATCGACGTCCCGGTCTGCCTGCACCTGGACCACTGCCCGGACCGCGTGCTGCTCAGCGACTGCCTGCGCAAGGGCTGGAACTCGGTGCTGTTCGACGGCTCCCGGATGCCGGTGGCGGAGAACCTGCGGCAGACCGTCGACGTGGTGGCCGAGGCGCGGTCGTTCGGCGCGCACGTGGAAGGCGAGATCGAGGCCATCACTGGCGTCGAGGACGGCATCGGGTCCGACGAGGAAGCCAGCAGGCAGTCGCTGCCGGTGGCGCTCGACTTCATCAGGAAGACCGGCATCGACGTGTTCGCGCCGGCCATCGGCAACGCGCACGGCGTCTACCGCGCCGAGCCGCACCTCGACGCGCAGCGAGTCTCCGACATCGTGGCCGCCGAGCCCATACCGATCGCGCTGCACGGCGGCACCGGGATGACCGACGCCCAGTTCCGCGACCTGATCAGCCGGGGATGCGCGAAGGTGAACATCTCCACCGCGCTCAAGATCGCCTACATGAAGTCGAACCTCGACTTCCTGCGCAGCGCCGAGCAGCGCGACAGCTGGGACCCGCCGTCCTTGTTCACGCACGTCGGGGCGGCGGTCACGGACCTGGCCGCCGCGCACATGCGCCGCTTCGGCAGCGTCGGCAAGGCGGGGTGAGGCCGTGGCGAGCGCGCTCATCCTCGACTGCGACGGCGTCATCGCCGATACCGAGCGGTTCGGCCACCTCGTCGCGTTCAACCAGACGTTCGAGGAGTTCGGCCTTCCCGTCCGCTGGACGGTCGCGGAGTACCGGGAGAAGGTGCTGATCGGCGGCGGCAAGGAGCGCATGGCCAGCCTGCTCACCCCCGCGTTCATCGCGGCGGCCGGCCTGCCGGCCGACCCCGAGGGGCAACGGGACGCCGTCGCGGCGTGGCATCGCCGCAAGACGCAGATCTACCTGGAGCTTGTCGCCAGCGGCGCCGTCCCGCCCCGGCCGGGGATCGCCCGCTTGGTCGCCGCGGCGCTCGACGCCGGGTGGCTCGTCGCGGTCGCGTCCACGAGCGCGCAGGCATCGGTCCAGGCGACACTCGAGCGCGCCGTCGGCACCGGGCAGGCAGCACGGGTCCGCGTGTTCGCCGGCGACATCGTGCCGCACAAGAAGCCGGCCCCGGACATCTACGCCCTCGCCCTGCGCGAACTCGGCGTGACCGCAGGAGACGCCGTCGTCGTCGAGGACTCGCGCAACGGCCTGCTCGCCGCGACCGGCGCCGGGATCGCGTGCCTGATCACCGTCAACGACTTCACCGCCGACGAGGACTTCAGCGAGGCGGCCCTGGTCGTCTCCTCCCTGGGAGACCCCGGAGAGCCAGCGATCAACGTCCTCGCCGACCGCAGCCGCGCGACGCCAGGGGAGTGGATCACGCTGGCGGACCTCACCAGCCTGAAAGGAGCGCCCATGCCGGACACAGCCGACCTCGCCGATGTCGAGGCGGTCGTGCACACGATCGCAGAAGTCGCGGTGGCGAACGAGAAGTACTTCGGTGACCTCGACGCCGTGGTGGGCGACGGGGACTTCGGCTACTCGATGGCGCGCGGGTTCGAGCTGGTGCTGAGCGGCTGGGCCGACTTCGACCGCGCCGACATCGGCACGTTCCTGAAGAAGATCGCCGTCACCATCACCAGCCGCATCGGCGGCACCTCCGGTCCCATCTGGGGTACGGCGTTCCTGCGGGCCGGCGTGAAAGCCGGCAGCGCCACGGAGCTCACCTCCGCCCAGGTCGTCGAGATGCTCCGCGCGTCGGTCGAGGGCATCAAGGCGCGCGGCAGGTCCGACGTGGGCGACAAGACCCTGCTCGACGCCCTGGTGCCCGCGGTGGACGCGATCGAGGAGCGGGCACGGAACGGCGAGTCGGCCGCGGCGGCGCTCAAGGCCGCCGCGCTGGTCGCCCGCGAGCAGGCGGAGGCCACGCGCGGCATGCTCGCCAAGCGCGGCCGGGCCGCCTACACCGGCGAGCGATCCGTCGGCACCCTGGACGCGGGTGCCGTCGCGGTCGCCGTCATGTTCGAGGCGCTCGCCGACGAGTGGGCGAAGCGTCCAACACGGTCCTAAACACTGCGTAACCGTCAACAACCCCCGCGAACCGTGACCAACGGAGGCACGTCGTGAAGAAGTTCGTTAATGACCCCAGGCAATACGTCCCCGAGATGCTCAAGGGCATCGCCCTGGCCAACCCCGACACGCTCCGCTACGTCCCGGAGTACAACCTGATCATGCGGGCGGACGCGCCGAACCCGGACAAGGTGTCGGTGATCCAGGGCTCCGGCTCTGGGCACGAGCCCGCGCACGTGATGATCGTCGGCAAGGGAATGCTCGACGCCGCCTGCCCCGGTGACGTGTTCGCCGCGCCGCCGATGGACTACGTGCTTGAGACGAGCAAGCTGCTCGCTTCGCCCCGTGGCGTGCTGCACATCGTGAATAACTACACGGGTGACCGGATGGCGTTCGAGATGGGCCAGGAGATGGCCGAGGCCGAGGGGATCAACATCGGCACGCTGATCGTCGACGACGACGTCGCGGTGAAGGACTCGACGTACACGGTCGGCCGTCGCGGCGTGGCGGGGAACTTCTTCGTGATCAAGGCGGTGGGCGCCGCCTCGGAGCAGGGCGCCGACCTGGACGACCTGCTTCGCATCGGCACCAAGGTCAACGCCGCCACCCGCACGATGGGCATGGCGCTCACCTCCTGCACCCCGCCCGCCAAGGGATCGCCGCTGTTCGACCTCGGCGACGACGAGATGGAGATGGGCGTCGGCATCCACGGCGAGCCCGGCCGCAGCCGCGAGAAGCTGGCCAGCGCCAACGCGATCGTCGACGAGCTGCTCGAGGCGGTCGTGACCGACCTGCCGTTCAACTCCGGCGACGAAGTGGCGCTGATGATCAACGGCCTCGGCGGCACCCCGATCAGCGAGCTCTACCTGCTCTACGGCCGGGCCCACGGCGAGCTGGCCAAGCGCGGCATCAACGTCCGGCGCAACTACGTCGGCGAGTACTGCACCTCACTCGACATGGCCGGCGCCTCGGTCACCCTGGTCAAGCTCGACGACGAGATCACCAAGTTGCTCGCCGCCCCCGCGGAGATCGCCGTCCGCACGTTCTAGGGCCTTTGGCCGGCGAGT
>JAWWPV010000145.1:0-12320 GCA_033854775.1 Trebonia sp. | reverse complement strand
GGTCACCGCCTTCAGCGCCGTCGTCACCTCGCTGGGGATCACCCAGAACGTGTTGCCCGCGCCGTTCGCCAGCTGCGGTAGCGTCTGCAGGTACTGGTAGGCGAGCAGCTTGGGGTCCGGGTCGTTGCGGTGGATCGAGCTGAAGACCTGGCTGATCGCCTCGGCCTCGCCCTGGGCCCGGAGGATCGCGGACTGCTTATCGCCCTCGGCGCGCAGGATCTTGCTCGTCTTGTCGCCTTCCGCGGTGAGGATCTGCGACTGCCTCGCGCCCTCGGCCGTGAGGATCGCGGCGCGCTTCTCCCGCTCGGCGCGCATCTGCTTCTCCATCGCGTCCTTGACGGACTTCGGCGGGTCGATCGCCTTGATCTCCACCCGGGTCACCCGGATGCCCCACTTGCCCGAGGCGTCGTCGAGCACGCCGCGCAGCAGCGTGTTGATCTTGTCCCGTGAGGTCAGCGTCTGCTCAAGGTCCATCGAGCCGATGACCGACCGCAGCATGGTGGCCGTGAGCTGCTCGATCGCCAGAATGTAGTCGACGATCTCGTAGTCCGCCGCCCTTGGGTCGGTCACCTGGAAGAACAGCACCGTGTCGATCTGGACCACCAGGTTGTCCTCGGTGATCACCGGCTGGCTGTCGAACGAGACGACCTGCTCGCGCAGGTCGATCTGCGTCTTCACCCGGTCGACGAACGGCACGATGAAGTTCAGCCCCGGCTCAAGGGTCTTGCGGTACCGGCCGAAACGCTCCACGTTCCGCGCCCGTGCCTGCGGGATGATGCGCACTGAGCGGACGACGGTCAGCAATACGATGAGTGCGACCACCGCCACGATAATGAGCTCCGCGATGACCATTGAGAGCTCCCTTCCTTTGATGCTTCCGGTTGTGGGACTGCCTGACCAGGGCAAAAGAAGGGAGTTCTTACTCCCGGGGGTAAACGAGGGCAGTCGCGCCCTCAATCTGCATGACGTCGACGTTGTGGCCGACGGGGATGACCAGCGTCTCGTCGTAGGAACGGGCCGACCATTCCTCGCCCCCGATGCGGACCCGGCCGCCATAGCCAGTGACCTCTTCGAGCACCCGGGCGGGCCGGCCGACCAGGGCGGCGGACCCGCTCCTCAGCAGCGGCGGCTGCTTCACGTGCCGCCGGGCGATGGGGAGCACCAAGCCGAGCCCGGCCCCCGAGGCGATGACGAACGCGAGCAGTTGGAAGGGCACACCTAGGTCGAGGGCCGCGACGCCCGCGGCGACGCACGCGCCGACGGCGATGAGGCCGAGCGCGAACGTGAACGTGACCAGCTCTGCGACGCCCAGCACAGCCGCCACTATCAGCCAGACGATCCATGCCATCATGGCGGCTCCGCAGGGCAACTCTGGTACGGCGCTACCGCGCCGCAAATCCTGATGGCGCGGGCAAATTGCTCGTGCCCTAACCCCAGAGTAGCCTCACCCGCAAGCATCCGACACCCGCGCCGGTTGCTGCCCGACGAAATAAAACAGTATCGAACCACGGGCAATTACCCGTCGGCTATATCCGGGAGCCCTGGCCGCCCTACACTCGATCTGGGGTGGCGAGCGCCGCACGGTGTGTCCAGGAGGTGCCGGGTGAATCGTCAGGGCAGCGGGCCTGACCGAGGCACGCACAGCCGGGCCAGCGACGCTGCCTACGCGGAAAGGGACGCTTACCAGCGGGACTCGTACCTCGAAGCTGACGCCTATCCCGTTGACCCCGGCTACCGGGACTACACGGGCGGCAGGGAACGTGACCGGCCCCGCCCCGCGGACACGCCCCCTGGGCCGTCGCGCACCCGGCCGGAGCGCGGCACGCCGCCCAGGCCGGGTTACCCGCCACGTTCGGGCAGGCAGGCGGTGTACGACCCGAGATCGCCCTGGCAGCGCCCCGAGGACGCGATGCCTGGTGTTGGCCGCCCACGGCCACGACCGGCCGGTCCCCGCCCGCGGCAGGCTCCCCCGGGCCAGCCGCGTCCGGGCCAGCAGCGCTCGGCGCCACCGCGCGGGCCGCGCCCGGCCGGGTTCTACGACCCTCAGCGGCCTGGTCCTTACGCTTACGCGCCCGGGCCAGGCCCGGGCGCGGCCGGCCGCGCCGCGGGGCCGCAGGTGCCCGGGTATCCCGGGCAACCCGGGTATCAGGGACAGAACTTCCCCGGGCGGGCCCAGGCCTTCCCTGGACAAGCACAGGGCCGACAGGGCCCGCCGCACGACGGGCCGGCGGCCGGGTGGCCGCCGAGAGCGGGACGCAGCGGGCCGCCACCGGGATACCGGCCCGCGGGAGGACCCGGCTACCCGGGAGCCGTGCCACCTGAGCAGAGTCAGGGCGGGGCCGGCCAGTACGCGGCGGAGCCGCCCCGGCCTGGCCAGCACGGTCCTGGCCAGCATGGTCCTGGCTGGCCAGGTGCCGGGCAGGGACCTCAGGCAGGGCAGGGTGGCTACGGGCAGGGACAGTCGTGGCCGCCCGGCCAGCCCGGGTACTGGCAAGGGGAGCCCGGGCAGGGGCCAGCCGGCTACGGGCAGGGTCAGTTCACCGCCGGACCGCAGGGACCCGGCCAGTTCGGGCCGGGACAAGGGCCTGGGCCGGCCGGCCAGGGACCGTTCGGTCCGGGACCGTTCGGTCCGGGCCAGGCACCCACGGCCGGGCCGTACGGCCAGGCGCCCGGTCAGGTGCCGTATGTCGCCGGCCCGTACAGCAACACCAACCCGTACGGCGCCGGACAGCCCGGCGGCCCGCAGCAGATGCACGGGCAGTTCGACCAGAACCCGCCGGACACCGGATTGTGGCAGGGCGCCGGACCGCAGCAGGGACCCGGCTGGGCGCCCGGCCAGGGACCGCCCGGCCCGAACGCGAGGAACACCGGGTCCTGGCAGGCCGCGGATTCGGCGCAGGGGCCGGACTGGGCCGCACGGCAGGCACCGCCCGGCACCGGGTTCGGCGCCAACCCGCGGGACAACGGCTCGTGGCGGGGCGCGGGACCTGAGCAGGGGCAAGGCTGGGTACCTGGACCTGGACCTGGCGGGCACGGCGCCCGCGACACGGGCTCGTGGCAGGCCCCCGGGCCTCAGCAGGGACCAGGACCCGGCTGGACGCAAGGCCAAGGGCAGTTCGGTCAGGATCAGTTTGACCAGGGGCAGTTCGGTCAGGGCGGCAGGAACACGGGCGCCTGGCAGGCGGCAGGCCCGGTTCCCGGCCAGGGCTGGGCAGGTCCCGGGCAGCAGCCATACCCGGGTCAGCCGTACCCTGGCCAGCCATATCCTGGCCAGCCGCACGCCGGGGCCGGCGGTCCTGGCATGCGCAACACGGGCGGGTTCTCACGCGTCGGCAGCCCGGTCATCAGGCAGCGCGATAGCGCGCTACCCGACCCGCAGTCAAGCGCCAAGGGGCCGATCGCCGCGATCGAGACCGACAACGTCGCCGCGTTCGCCCGCGATCTTCGCGTCCTGCGGTCGAAGGTCGGGCTCGACTACCCCGACATGGCGGAGAAGTCGCACTACACGATGCGAACGCTGGCCTCGGCGGCGGGCGGGCTCAGGCTGCCGACGCTTCCGGTGCTCATCGCCTACGTCAACGCCTGCGGCGGCGACGTCGGCGACTGGGAAGAACGCTGGGGCAGGCTGACCCGGGCCGGGAAGAAGGGCCAAACAGCGCTGCTCCCCGCCGGCGACCAGCCGGCCGGCGCTCAGCCGGCGGGCGGCCAGCCGGCCCAGGGCCCCATCCCGCAGAGCGCGCGGCAGACCGGCGAGATCTACGTCATCACCTCGGCCAAGGAGCGCGACGCCCAGTGGTAACTGGTGCCGGGGGGTCGTCCCCCCGCAGGTAGCTCCTCCCCCGCAGGTAGCATTGCACCCGTGCTACCTGCGGACGATCACGTGCATACCGAATGGTCATACGACACGTCGGCGGACGCGTCGATGGTGCGCAGTTGCGAGCAGGCCATCGCCATCGGGCTGCCTTCCGTCGCGTTCACCGAGCACCTAGAGTTCACGGTCGGCGGCGCGGGCGACGCGATCCTGGACATCGCCACCGATCATCGCTGGTGGAGCCGGATCAAGCCGCTGGACGTGACCGGGTACATGGCGTCGATCGAGGAGTGCAGGCAGCGCTTTCCCGGACTGCGGGTCCTGTCGGGCGTGGAGGCGGGCGAGCCGCACCTGTTCGGGGCGAGCGCGGGCGCGATCGTGGGCGGGCACGGCTTCGACCGGATCCTCGGCTCGCTGCACGCGGTCCCGTACGACGGGCGCCTCGTGGCCGCCGACGCGCTCTTCGGCCCCATGTCGGCCGACGACGCGATGCGCTACTACCTGGCCGAGCTTGTCGTGCTGATCGAGGGCAGCGGCCTGTTCGAGGTCCTCGCCCACCTGGACTTCCCGCGCCGCTACTGGCCCAAGGGCGCGCACCTGTACCGGGAAGAGCCATTCGAGGAGGAGTACCGCGCGGCCCTGCGCGCGCTCGCCGCCTCGGGCCGGGTGCTTGAAATCAACACGAAGTCCCCCTTGGCGTCCGTCGACCTGGTCCGCTGGTGGCGGGAGGAGGGCGGGACGGCCGTGTCCTTCGGCAGCGACGCGCACCTGCCAAACCGCGTCGGCGACCGCTTCAAGCTGGCCGTCGACGTCGTCGAGGCGGCCGGCTTCCGCCCCGGCCGCGACCCGTACGACTTCTGGCGCGCCTGACCCGGCTGCCGCCGCCCGCGGGGAGAGATGCGGTGGCGGGAGCGGTGCCGTTCATGTCCGATTTCCGCTAGTGTTCACCCCGGCCGGGTGGTTGAGTGGAACCGTGATGGACGACGAGCAGCACTACGCGGCCGCGAGCAGCAAGGACGCCCGGTTCGACGGCGTGTTCTTCACCGCGGTGCGGACCACGGGGATCTATTGCCGGCCGTCCTGCCCGGCCATGACGCCCAGACGGGAGAATGTCGTCTTCTACCCGACGGCCGCCGCGGCCCAGCAGGCCGGGTTCCGCGCCTGCAAGCGGTGCCGGCCCGATGCCTCGCCCGGCTCGCCCGAGTGGAACGTCCGGTCGGACGTCGCGGGGCGCGCCATGCGACTGATCGCGGACGGCGCGGTGGACCGGTCCGGGGTGACCGGGCTCGCTTCCTCACTCGGCTACTCGTCGCGCCAGGTCGGGCGGCTGCTGACCGCCGAAGTCGGCGCGGGGCCGCTGGCGCTCGCCAGGGCGCAGCGGGCACGGACCGCGCGCGTCCTGGTCGAGACGACGTCCCTGCCGATGGGCGATATCGCCTTCGCCGCCGGGTTCACGTCGATCAGGCAGTTCAACGCGACGATGCTTGAGGTGTATGACACGCCGCCTTCGGTGCTGCGGGAACGTGCCATGCGGCGGATGAGGCCCGCGCTGGCCAGGGCGGGCACCGGCGTGCTGCGGCTGCGCCTGGCGTTCCGCCCGCCGGTCGACCTCAACCGGATGCTCGGGTACCTCGCCGCGCGCGCCATTCCGGGGGTTGAGGTCGCCTCCGCGACCGAGTACAAGAGAACAATCAGCCTTCCGAACGGATTCGGCTTGCTCTCCCTGCGCCCCGTTGCTGACGCGAACTGGGTGGAGTGCTCGCTGGCGCTGTCTGACCTGCGCGACGTGACCGCTGCCGCGCAGCGCTGCCGGCGGCTGCTCGACCTGGATGCGGACCCGTGGCCGATCTCCGGGTTCTTCGCCGGCGATCCGGTGATAGGGCCGCTCGCGGCCGGCTGTCCCGGGCGGCGGGCGGTCGGGGCGGTCGACGGGAACGAGATCGCCATCAGGGCGGTGCTCGGACAGCAGGTGTCGGTGGCGGCCGCGCGACGACTCGCGGCACGACTGGTCGCGCAGTGCGGGACGCCGTTGCCGGCGTCCGTCGACGTGGCCGGCTTCTGTGACCCGGCTGGCCGCGGCGCGCAAGCCGACGTGGTGCCGCTGGCCGATGGCGCTGGGCTGACGCACGTCTTTCCCGACGCGGCGACGATCGCCGGCCTTGACCCGGCCACGCTGCCGATGCCACTGGCGCGGGGGCGGGCGCTGATCACGCTGGCTTCGGCGCTGGCGTCCGGTGACATCAGCCTCGATCCTGGCGCGGACCGGGAGGAGGCCGGCGCCCGGCTGGTCGCACTGCCAGGGATCGGGCCGTGGACCGCCGGATATATCAGGATGCGGGCGCTGTCCGACCCGGACGTGTTCCTGCCTGGGGACGTCGGGGTGGTGCGGGCGCTCGGGCGGCTGACGGCAGGCGAGCCTGACGGCGGGCCGCTGACGGGATCGCTGGCGGCGGCGGAGCGCTGGCGGCCGTGGCGCTCGTACGCGACGCACCACCTGTGGGCCGTTCTCGAAGCAGCGCCGACCCGGACGGGCCGCACCCGGCATGACGGCGTGACGGCGGTAACTGTTAACGACCTCGTTAACAGTTACTAAGAATTCGACATGAGGGGATGACGTGATGACAAGTCCGTTCTTGCCTGCCAGTCCGGCGACGCCGACCTGGTACGACATCGTGGACTCGCCGGTGGGGCGGATCCTGCTGACCGGGGACGAACGCGCGCTCGGCGGGCTCTACCTGCTCGACGCCGGGGAGCGTTCCGCCTCCGTCCGGCCGGAGTGGACGCGCCGGGAGGGCCTGTTCTCCGTCGCGTCCGACCAGCTCGCGGACTACTTCGTCGGGACGCGCAAGGAATTCGACCTGCCGCTCGCACCGCGCGGGACGCCATTCCAGCTCGCGGTGTGGGCGGAGCTCACCCGGATTCCCCACGGCTCGACGGTCAGCTACGGGGCGGTCGCGGCCGCGCTCGGCAAGTCGCCGGTCGCCTCCCGCGCGGTCGGCCTCGCCAACGGACGCAACCCGATCTCGATCATCGTGCCGTGCCACCGGGTCATCGGCGCGGACGGTTCGCTCACCGGGTACGGCTGGGGCGTTGACCGCAAGGAGTGGCTACTGCGGCACGAGGGGGTGTACAGCGCCGCCGACCTCCAGGCCACTCTGTTTGGCTAGCTGGTGGGCCACTTCGGCGGGCCGGGGCGGTAGGTGACGAAGACGGACGGGGAGTCCGGGGCGATCCACGGTGGCGGGTACAGCTGCTCCTGGCGGCGGACGAGCTCCGCGGCCGCGCGCATCAGGGTCAGCGAGTCGTCGCGGTGCCGGGCGTAGGCGTCCTCGCTTGTCTGGCCGAGGCTCTTGCGGCGGCAGGCCATCGCCAGTTCGGTGGCGGCGAGCTGGTACTCGGTCATCGCCTGCCTGCCGGCGATGCCGAGATTCAGCCTGGCCCAGTGCCGGCCGAGGCGGCGCATCCGCAGGTTGGCCAGCATACGGATGTCCTGGACGGTGACCACCTCGGGATCCTCGAAGTCCGGCAGGAACCTGATGATCAGCCGGACAACGCGCCGGCGGTCGGCGATCACCGCGACGACGACGGCGAGCAGCACGACGATGAGGATGACGTAACTGACCTGGAGCCCGGTTCCGCCCTCGCCCACGGAGTGATTCCACAGCGCGTCAAGCGCGACCGCCGCGACCCAGCCGACGACGATCGCGAGGTGCCTGCCGGTGACCGCGGGCCGGGCCGCCGCGTAAGCGACGCCGAGCCCGATCAGCGAGGTGAACAGGGCCTGGAAGACCGGGCCGAAGATGCCGCGCCGCGCGAACTCATCGGCGAGCGCGCCCGCGCCGGAGTTCCAGGCCACGGCGTAGGCGTACACGTTGCCTACCAGCGCGAACCCAAGGCCGACCATGGACCCGTAGACCACGCCGTCCTCAACGCCATCTATCTCCGTACGGCGCGAGGCGAGCAGGCCCAGCAGGACCAGCCCGTTGAGTGTCTCCGCGACAAGCGCGCCGCCGACCGCGGCGCCAACCGACACCGCGACGGTGACGCTCTGATGCGGTTCGAGATCCGGGGTGGTGATCACGCCGGTGTGCAGCGCGCGGCCGAGCAGGGCGGTGATGACCGCGATGCCCGCGCCCGCCCCGAATATGCCGGCAAGCAGCGCACGCGGCTCCGGCTCCAGCCGGTCCAGGTACAGGATGAGGGCCACGAGCAGCGGAAACGGCAGCAGCGCGAGAAGCAGGCCGACCAGCGTCGGTGCCGGACCGCGCTGCACCACGACGAGCACGAGCGCGACGATCGCGATCAGGCAGCAGGCGGCCAGCCCGAGAAGGAAGAGAACGGGTGTCCGGCCAAACCGGGCGGAGTCAAGCACTGGCCTGGATGCCCGGGGATACATAAAAGAAGCGTAACCGCTACGAACCGGGCGATACCAGACCGTTAATGCAACCTTGGCGACCGCGATGCCCGTGCGGTGGGCGACGTTACTCTTCCTGCCCAGGTTGCCGCTGATCGACGGGGACCGGCGGCAGGTTGCCGTTCTCGTCGAGGTCGAACTCGCCGTCCCTGACGCCGAGCACGAACGCGTCCCACTCGGCCTCGGTGAAGTAGAGCTTGCCCGCCTCAGGCTTGGCGGCGTCGTACATAACGTAAAGCTTGGGCTCGCCCGCCTTGTGCGGCGCGCCAGAAGTGTCCGTGGTCACGTACACCTCGACCCGGCTCTCGGTCTCCTCCATGGCCCAAGGCTACTGCCGCCGCAGCGCTTCTGGCACGGTCATCGGCGTCACGCGTAGGTCCCGCCCGAGTGGCGCGGGGCGTAGCCGGGGTACAGCTCGTCTGAGTTGACGATCCGTACGCCGAGCGGAAGCAGCGAGATCGGGATCAGCTTGAAGTTGGCCAGGCCGAGCGGGATGCCGATGATCGTGATGCAGAGCAGGATGCCCGCGGTCAGGTGACCGAGCGCCAGTTCCCAGCCGACCAGCAAGATCCAGATGATGTTGCCGATCAAGGAGGCGATCCCCGCGTCGCGGCGCATCTCGATAGACCGGCCGAACGGCCAGATCACGTAGGACGCGATCCGGAAGGACGCGATGGCGAACGGGATCGTGATGATCAGGATGGCGCAGACGATCCCGGCGAGAACGTACAGGAGCGCCATCCACCAGCCGCAAAGGACCAGCCAGATCAGGTTGAGGATCAGCCTCATGATTCACTTACTACCCGTAACATCAAAGCTTCACCCCGACTTGGCCGGAGCGCGTACCTCCAGCGTGTCGAGCAGGCGGGCGGTGCTCGCCGCAATCTCCTCGACCGCCTGGTCGAAGGCGGCCGCGTTATGGGCGGCGGGCGCGCGGAAGCCACTGATCTTCCTGACGTACTGCAGCGCCGCGGCTCGCATGTCGGCGTCGGTCACGGCTTCGGCATACGGCGGGCGCAAGGTCTTAATGGAGCGACACATAGAAGGCAGCCTACGTGGCCAGGCGAAGCGCCGCCGGCGGCCGGCGGCGTAGAATCCTGCGCGAACTCGGAGGAGGCGTGATGATCAAGGTTGGGGTGCTTGGCGCCAGGGGACGGATGGGTCGCACGGTCTGCGAGACCATCGAAGGCGCGGCGGACACGGAGCTGAGTGCGCAGGTCGACCAGGGGGACGCCCTCGACGCGCTGCTCGGCAGCGACGTCGTGGTGGACTTCACCCACGTCGCCGCCGTGCTGGACAACCTGCGCTGGTGCGTCGCGCACGGCCTGAACGTGGTCGTCGGCACGTCGGGCTTCGGCGACGAGCGCCTCGCCGAGGTACGGTCATGGCTGGACGCCGCCCCTGGTGCCCGCGTGCTGATCGCCCCGAACTTCTCTGTCGGCGCGGTGCTGATGATGCGCTTCGCGGCCCAGGCCGCCCGCTTCTTCGAGTCCGCCGAGATCATCGAACTCCACCACGCGAACAAGATGGACGCCCCGTCCGGCACCGCCCTGCGCACGGCGTCGAAGATCGGCGAGGCAAGGTCCAAGGCGGGACTAGGCGCTCCCCCGGACGCCACAAATCAGGAACTCACCGGCGCCAGAGGCGCGACCGTGGATGACATCCACGTCCACTCCGTGCGCGTCTCCGGCCTAGTCGCGCACCAGGAAGTGCTTTTCGGCGGCCACGGCGAGACGCTGACGATCCGCCACGACTCCCTAGACCGCGCGTCCTTCATGCCCGGCGTGCTCTTGGCCGTGCGCGGCATCAAGAACCTGCCAACGGGCCTCACGGTCGGCATAGAGCCACTTCTAGGCCTCGACGACTAGCCCCGGTATGGGGTTTGCCTGTGTGTGAGGTGCGGGGGCGCGGGGACACCCCCCGCCCCCGCACCTCACGCAGGCGAGGTTTTGAACTTTGGTTTTGAATTTAGGAGAGGGCCGCCGAAAAGGCAGAGTCATCCTCGAACGGACCGACGACCGCGAGGACCTTGGGCTTCGTCAGGATCTCGGAAGCGATCCCGCGGATGTCGTCGTGCGTGACCGCGTCGATCGCCGCGAGGACGTCGTCCACCGGCTCCAGGCGCGGGTAGACCAGCTCGGACTTGCCGAGGCGGGTCATCCGGGAGGACGGGTCCTCCAGGCCGAGGACGATGCCGCCGCGGACCTGGCCCTTGCCCCGCTCAAGCTCCGCGTCCGTCAGCCCGGACTCGATGACCTTCGCCACCTCGGCGGAGCAGATCGACAGCACCTCGTCGGCCTTCGACGGCAGGCAGCCGGCGTAGATGCCCCACAGGCCCGTGTCGGCGTGCTGTGAGGCGAAGCTGTAGACCGAGTAGGCCAGGCCCCGCTTCTCGCGCACCTCCTGGAAGAGCCGTGAGGACATGCCGCCACCCAGGGCCGCGTTCAGCACGCCGAGCGTGAACCGGCGGTCGTCCGTGCGGGCAAGACCCTCGCAGCCGAGCACCAGGTTGGCCTGCTCGATCGGCCGGGACACCAGCTTCACGCCGGCCCCGGCGAACGGGCCGTATCCCTCCCAGAGCACCGCACCGGACTTGCGCAGCCGCGGCGGGGCCGGCGCCTCGCGCGAGGTGGCCAGCAGGGCGGGCTCGAACGCTGCCTGAACCCGGGCCACCAGCGCGTCGTGCTCCAGGTTTCCCGCCGCCGCCACGACGAGGTGCGGCGGGCTGTACCTGGCGGCGTAGTGCTCCCAGATCTGTTCGCGGGTCATCGCGTTGATCGACGCCACCGTGCCGAGGACCGGACGGCCGAGCGGGGTATCGCCGAAGAGCTGCGCGGTGAACGCCTCGTGGACCGTGTCCGACGGGTCGTCCTCGTTCATCGCGATCTCTTCGAGCACTACGTTCCGCTCGGCGTCCACGTCCTTTGGCTCGATCAGCGAGCTCGTCACCATGTCCGAGAGCACGTCGATCGCCAGCGGCAGGTCCGCGTCGAGCACCCGTGCGTAGTAGCACGTGTACTCCTTGGCGGTGAAGGCGTTCAGTTCGCCGCCGACCGCGTCCATCGCCGCGGAGATGTCCAGCGCGGTGCGCTCGTGGGTGCCCTTGAACAGCAGGTGCTCAAGGTAGTGAGTGGCTCCCGCGTGCGCCTCGTCCTCGTCCCGCGAGCCGACGCCGACCCAGATGCCGAGCGCTACCGACCGAACGGACGGAAGGAACTCGGTGACCACGCGCAGGCCGCCCGGAAGGACGGTCCTGCGCACGGTCGACTCAGCGTCACCGAAAGGAGAACCAAAGGCACTCATCTACTCGCGGTGCCCGCCGCGAGAGCGCTGCCTGGTGCGGCTCCCGCCGTCCCGGTCACCGGGGCCACGGTCCCGGTCGCCGCGGTCACGGCGCGGACGGTCATCACGATCGCCACCGGGCTCGCTGCCGCCCAGGTCCTCGCCCGCCGCCTCGCGCTCGATCACCTCGACGGGAACGAGCGACAGCTTGCCGCGGTCGTCGATCTCGCGGATCTCCACCTGGATCTTGTCGCCGATGTGGATCACCTCGTCGACGTTCTCGATCCGCCTGCCGCCATGCAGCTTGCGGATCTGCGTGACGTGCAGCAGGCCGTCCTTGCCCGGCAGCAGCGACACGAACGCACCGAACGTCGTCGTCTTCACGACCGTGCCCATGAACCGCTCGCCCACCTCGGGCATGTGCGGGTTGGCGATCGCGTTGATCGCGTCCCGCGCGGCGTCGGCGGACGGGCCGTCGGTCGCGCCGACGTAGATCGTGCCGTCGTCCTCGATGGTGATCTCGGCGCCGGTGTCGTCCTGGATCGAGTTGATCATCTTGCCCTTCGGGCCGATGACCTCGCCGATCTTGTCCACCGGGACCTTGATCGTGATGATCCGCGGCGCGTAGACGGACATCTCGCCCGCCTCGCTGATGGCACCGCGCATGACGTCCAGGATGGTCATCCTGGCCCCGCGGGCCTGCTTCAGCGCGGCCGCGAGCACGGAGGCGGGAATGCCGTCCAGCTTGGTGTCGAGCTGCAGCGCCGTGATGACCTGTTCGGTGCCCGCCACCTTGAAGTCCATGTCGCCGAA
>JAWWPV010000144.1:0-8387 GCA_033854775.1 Trebonia sp. | reverse complement strand
GGCCAGGTCCGCATCGGAAGGCTGGACACGCTGGCCGACCGCGCTGCTCAGCTCGGCCAGTACGCGCCGGTGCAGTTCCGCGTCCTCGTGATCCGGCGCGATCTCCAGGGCTCTGAAGATCAGCCCGCCGGGGAGGGGCTCACGGGTGATGACATCTGCCGAGATGTCTCCGTCACTGGCGTTGTGCGGCGGAAAGTGGCTCGTCGCCCAGAGCGTTGAGCGCCAGTAGAACCCCTCCTGGTGCTGGGCATTGGTGAGCTCCTCGGTCACGACGGCGGACTTTCCGGCGTCGTCGGTGCTTACGACGTAGCGCTTGAGCTGCGGCGGCACAGCGATCTTCCTTTCTCGGCCGGTCCAGACAGCAACGTGCGTACTACGCGGCACCCTGAACTGCCTGGCGCTCACGCCGGATGAGTTCCAGTACCTGACTGCGTAGCTCGGTGAAGCGGGCCGACGACCTCGTGGTGAGCTGATCGCGGGCCGGCCCGAGGTCCACCGCAATCCGCTGCCTGACCCGCGCGGGTGAGCCGGAGAGGACCACAACCTCGTCACCGACATAGACCGCTTCGTCGATGTCGTGGGTGACCAGGATGACCGTCATGCCGAATCGGTCCCGCACGCCACGGGTCAGATCCTCCAGGTCGGCACGTGTCTGCGCGTCCACCGACGCGAAAGGCTCGTCCATGAGCAGCGCTTCGGGACGGTAGGCGAGCGCCCGGGCGATGGCGACACGCTGTTGCATGCCACCGGACAGCTGCCACGGGTACTGACTCGTGCTGCCCGTCAGGCCGACCGCGGCCAGTGCCTCGTCCGCACGGTCGCGGCGCTCACTCTTGGCGATCTTCTTGGACAGCAGCGGAAGCTCGACGTTCTTGCGTATCGACATCCAGGGCATCAGGGAGCGGCTGTAGTCCTGGAACACCAGGGCGAGCGACGGCGGCGGGTTGACGACCGGTACCCCGTTCATCACCACCGAGCCCGCCGTCGGCGGCAGCAACCCGGCCATGCACCGGAGCAGGGTGGTCTTGCCGGCGCCCGACGGCCCGACAATGCTGAGAAACAGCCCTCGTCCCACATCGAGGTCGACGCCGTCCAGGACGAGCTTGCCGGATTGCGCCGCACCGTATCGTTTCGTCAGGCCCCGCACCTCGACCAGCGGAGTGCCACCGTGCGCCGCCCCGTCGCGGCTGTAGCTTGATGTCATTTTCCAGTGCCTTACCTTGCCGTCTCGCGCATGCTCCGCTGCTGCCTGAGCAGCACGTGCTCAAGTCCCCTGAATGCCACGTTCAGGAGGTAACCCAGAACGCCCAGGAGGATTATCCCCGCCCAGACCTGCGGGACGTCGAACGTGTCCTGGGCCTGCAATATCTGGTAGCCGATGCCACTCGTGGCGCCCATCAGCTCGCTGAAGATCACGATCGACACGGCGATCGAGATGGCGGTCCGGACACCGGCGACGATGTTCGGCATGGCAGCAGGAAGGGTTATCCTGACCAGCCGCACGTGGGGCGGTATCCGGAACCCCCGGCCGACGTCCGCCAGGATCGGGTCGAGAGCCCGGACACCGTCCATGGTGTTCAGCAGGACTGGCCACACCGCTCCGTAGGCGATCACGGTGACCTGGAAGACCGGGCCGACCCCGAGGACCAGCAGCCCGGCCGGCAGTACCGCCACGACCGGGACGGCCCGGACGAATTCGAGTATCGGAGACACCACTTCGGCGCAGAGCGGCGCCAGGCCGAGCAGTGCGCCCACCGCTATTCCGGCAGCGACTGCGATGAGGAACCCGATCGCGAGATGCACCAGCGTGGGCACGGCGTCGGAGCCGAAATGGGAGAACAGCCAGACGTGCCGCAGCGTTGTCACGATCGTCGACAGCGGCGGGTAGTAGACCGAGGAGCTGTGCTGGCTGGCGAACCACCACAGGGCCACCAGGCCGACCGGCAGGGCGATCTCGAGCACGGCGTTCAGCGCGTGCGTTGCGTACCGCCGAACGGCTACCGCTGACTTGGCGACCACCGGATCACCCGCCTCTCCAGCCGCGCCATGGCGAGGTTCACGACCGCGCCCAGGGCCGCACACACGACGATGTACGCATACATCTGCGGAATGTGATTGTTCTGCTGGTCAATGGAGATCTGGTTGCCCAGGCCCGGTGCACCACCGATGAGTTCCGCGCCGATGGCGAGCAACAGGCTGATCGTCGCCGAGATGCGCAGGCCGGTGGCGATGAACGGCATCGCACTCGGTACCAGGATGTGCCAGACGGTGTCCCGGCGTCTCAGCCGGTAACCGCGGGCGACATCGCGCGCCTGGGGCTCGACGTGCTGGGCGCCATACATGGTCGGCAGCAGGAGTGAACCAGCCGAGCCGAAGATGACCAGGACGAGTGCCATGCGCTCGGTGGCGCCGAACATCAGCAGCACCAGTGGCACGAGCGCGATCGGCGGGATGGTCCGCAGAAAATCCATCGTGAACCGGCTCAGGCGATAGGCGATCCGGCTGCTGCCCAGCAGGAGCCCGGCCGGGACAGCGATCACGGTCGCGGCCACGAGCCCGATGGCCCACGTCGCCACCGTCGACCAGAACGCCGACCAGAATGCGCCCGTCGTGACGAGCGGGCCGAGCTGCGCGGCGATCCCGGTCGGCGTGGCCACCGCGGATTCCGGCACCGCGCCGGTCACCACGACGATCTGCCATGTGCACACGGCCAGGAAGATCAGGAGCAGGCGCAGCGCGGGGACCAGGAGCCGATGCCGTCGCATCGCCTCCGGTGCGTCCTGCCCCGGTGGCCGGCCCGGCGCCCGCAGGGCGCGAGACGATGCAGGGTCACGCGTACTGGTCATCATGTGCCTGCCGCCGGCACCCCCGCGCGGCGCAGCAGCCGGCGTGCCGCGCGCCCGTTCGCCGAGTCGATCATCCGTCCGCCGTCACTCGACACACCCCTGGCACCGGCGGCTGCGTCGTCCAGCATCGCCAGCAGCCTGCGGGCATCCTCGACCTCGGCCGCGGTGGGCGTGAACGCTCGATGGATCATGTCGAGTTGCTTTGGATGGATAGCCACCTTGCCATCGAAGCCCAGCGTCCTGGCGAGCGAGCACTCGCTGTCCCACACGCCAGGATCCCGGAGGTTCATCGATGGCCCGTCGACGGCCGGCAGGTCGCCGGCGGCACGGACGTCGCAGAGGAAACGGCTCTTCGGGTAGAGCAGGGCCAGCCCGTCCGGGGTCCAGCGGCCACCCAGATCGGCCATGAAATCGCCGGCCTCGGCACCGGCGAACGACATGGCGACCACGCTGCGCGAAGCACGCGCGATCTGTTCGACATGCAGCAGCGCAGCGCAGTCCTCGATGACGGGAACGATTCCGACCGATTCCGCAGCGAGCCCGCCGGCCTGCTCGGCCGCCCGCAGCCGCTCGGCGACCTCAGCCACCTCATCCGGGCCCGAGACCTTCGGCAGGACCACCGCGTCCAGCCACGGCCCGACTACTACCGCGAGATCCTCGGCCAGGTCACGGCTACCCGCCCGGTTCACCCGGATCAGGTGGCTCACGCCGGGATCGGCAGCAGCGGACAATGCCTGCACCGCGTCCTGCCGCGCTCGTTCGCGACGTGACGGATGCACGGCGTCCTCAAGATCGACGATGACGCCGCCGGGACGGGCTGCGATGGCCTTGGCGATCCGGTGCGGCTGATCCGCGGGACAGAACAGCAGGCTGCGCCAATGCCCGGCGCTCACCGCGGGCACCCGCTCGCGAGGCGATCTCGCGCTACTGCTGACCATGACCACCCACGGCACCGCTGTCCAGCGGTATGCCGGCGATCTGGCTGAACTCCTCCGCTGTGTATCCGAGCCCGGCCAGGATCTCGCCCGAGTGCTCACCGAGCCGGGGCGCGACGCCCCCGGGTAGCGGCTCGCCGTCGATGAGCACCGGACATCGCACCCCGAGCTCCTCTTGATCAGCGGCACCATCCAGCGCGGTCACCAGGTCCATCGAGGTCGCCTGCGGATCGCTGAGTGCCTCGGCCAGGTCCAGAACCGGCGCCGCAGGCACGTCTTCACGTTCGAGCAGGGTGAGCCATTCGTCCCGTGGTTTCGTGGCGAACACCGGGCCGAGCTGGGCCTGCAGCAGCTCGTAGTTCCGTACCCGGTCGGACCACGTGGCGAAGTCGGGATGCGTAGCGAGGTCCTCGCGCTCGATGGCCCGGAGCAGGCCACTCCAGAATTTCGGCGGCGAAGAGAGATGGATTGTCAACGCACGGTTGTCGCGAGCCCGAACCATATAGGACTGCGAGAACCGGGGCCGGGATTTCTGGTCCGGAACCGCTCCGCTCACGAGATAATCCTGGACGTCCGCTGACAGAAACGCGACCGTCGATGACAGCATCGTGGCGTCGACGACCGAGCCCGCACCATTTCTCTCCCGCCGGAGCATCGCCGCGAGAATGCCATAGCACGCATACAATGCGGTGAGGGTGTCAGCGAAATTTGGGCCGACCGGGGAAGGGTTGTCCTTGTCGGTGATGAGGCTGTCGAGCCCGCTCAATGACTGGACGACCTGATTGTAACTGGGCCGGGACACATACGGGCCCCGGTCGCCGAATCCAGAGATCTGGCAGTAGACCAGGCGCGGGTTGATCTCGCGCGCTGCAGCAGATCCGATCCCGAGCCGGTCGGCCACCGAAGGGCGGTAATTGTGCACGAGGACATCGGCCGTCGCGATCAGCCGGTGACAGGCTTCGAGTCCCTTCTCGGCACGCAGGTCGACAACAATTGACCGCTTGCTCTTGTTGTACGCGCGGAAGTACGGGCTGCGCTCCGTGCCGTCCCATCCCCGCATCGGGTCACCGGCGGGCGGGCGCTCGACTTTGATGACGTCCGCGCCCATGTCGCCGAGAAGCCCGGCCGTGTATGAACCAGTGACGAAGGTGCCGAATTCAAGTACCCGCACGCCTGACAGCGGCGCCGGCGGATTCATCGGGGTCCCTTTCACCGTCAGCTGCCGCTGGCAATGTACTTCGACAGGTCGACCTTCTTGGCCAGGAACTTGTACTTGATCATCAGATTCTGGAGTTCGTCCAGCGCACTGAGAGGCACAGCGGCGGACTTGAACACGGGAAGGTTGCTCTTCGCTAGCAGCGGCGCGGGGGCACCGGTGGACTTCACCGCGACAGACCGTACCGTCGCCGGGCTCGTGGAAAGCGCGGAGTCTGAGGCGTTAAGCGAGGCTATGAACTTCCTGACCACGTCGGGATGGCTGGATGCGTACGCCTTCGAGGTCATGTACACGACTGTCGGGACGCCGGGCTCAGCCGTGGAAGCCACCGAAAGCAGATCAGAAAGCCCTTCTGCCTTGCCTGCGGCTATGAAGGGCTCGGAAGCGACAGCGCCGGCGACCTTGCCGGACTTGACCGCGGCGTCCATCGACGGCAGCGACATGACTACAAATTTCATCGCGGCCGAATCGCCGCCCGCTTTATCGATCGCAGCCTTGGCCGCAAGCTCAAGGTTGCCTCCTAGGGCATTGACGGCGATCGTCTTGCCGTTGAGGTCTGCTGCGCTCGTGATCGAGGACTTGACCAGCAGGCCTGTTATGTCCTTCGACGGATCGGCCGATGGATAGCCCGCGGCAGCGACGAATACGACCGGAACATTCTTTGAGATAGCTGTGATCACGCCGACCGGATCATTCGCAGCGAACTGAATCTGCCCGTTCAGCAGCAGCGGTGTCGCCTCTTCGCCCGACGCGAGGACTTTGGGCGTCTCCTTCAGCCCGTTCTTGGTGAACAGGCCGCTCTGGGCCGCATAGTACAGCGACACGTTCAAGATAGCGGGGGACGTTCCAACGGTGATCGCTGTCGTTGCATCCGCCGAGTTGCCCGCAGAAGCGCTGGAGCCGCAGGCGGCCAGGAACAGGGACGCGGCCACGCTCACCACCACCGCACGGCGTGTTGGTGCTGTCGTCATCGCCTTCTCATCAGGCTTCATCGCCTTCTCCTCCGCCGCGCACGAGCCCGGTGACTCGGGGTTGGGCGAGCCAACGGTCGCCGCGTGCGCCGCGGAGGGCGCTTCGGCGACTGTTTATCGGATGATCACCACGGCGGTTAACCGTAGACCGTCATCAGACAACAGAAGGCGAGGCCATGTCAATAGCACAACTCGGTGACGCTACGGCGCAGAGCCGGCCGCCACCTGAATGCCACATCAGCGAGGCAGCAAGAGATCGCCTGCTACGTGCCGCAGGGCCGCGCGAGCGGAGAGCCTGGCCAGCTCAACGATCTGACCGTGACGCCGGACGGCACGATCTATGTCACCGACCGGGCCGGAAGCGGGCTCTACATACTGCAACCCGAGCTCGACCTTGGCCAGGACCGCGCCTAGACCCGCACTTGCGGCGCATATGCCTTACCCCGGGGGTCGAGCAGGACGAGGACCGGGAGGATCACGACGAGCGCACCGCCGACGGCCAGGACGCCGGTGGTGCCGAAGCTGCTGGCGAGCAGGCCCGCGATCGCGGTTCCGGCCGGGGTGAGGTCGTAGTTACGTCCAGGGGCACGGCCAGCGGGACGGCGAGCGCGAACAGCAGAACGGAGAACGGCGGCACCGGCAGCATGGCGGGGCCGGTGTGGCCGCCACGCCCCTAGCGCGCCAGGGGAGCGGCTGAGGCGCTGACCGGGACCGGGTGGGCGAGGGTCTGGTAGACGACGCAGTAGCGCTCGGTCAGCCGGAGCAGCGTCGCGACCCGCTCCTCGCTGGCCCCCGTGTCGAGCTCGAAGCTCAGCCGGATCGCGGTGAACCCGACCGGCGCCTCCTTGGCCACCCCCAGGGTCCCGCGGAAGTCCAGGTCCCCCTCGGCGCGCACGGTTCCCCCAGTCACATCGATCTCCAGCGACGTGGCCACCGCCCGCAGCGTGACCCCCGCGCAGGCGACCAGCGCCTCGAGCAGCATGTCCCCGGAGCACAGCAGGGACCCGTCGCCGCCGGTGGCCGGGTGCAGCCCCGCCACCGCCATCGCCCGGCCCGTGTCCACCGAGCAGCTGATGCCCTCGTCCCCCAGCTCGCCGCGGGCCTGCAGGGTGATCACCGCCTGCTGCGGATCTTCGCGGTAGGCGTCCTTGAGCGGCTGCTGCAGGGCGCGCAGTCCGGTGCTGTCCATGGGCGCCTTCCTCTCCGGGCCGGGCTGTCTAGGCCGGCCGTCTGGGTGCGGGCCGACCTGGGCGGACGGCAAGCGGGAACGTCACCATCCCAGTCTCCCGGCCGCGACGCCGCGCGTCACGGCTTGCGCGCGACGGCGACCAGGTTGGCGTGCGCGCTGGGGCTGGCGGGCACGTCGCCGGGTGAGTCCGGCCGCCACTGGGAGACGTAGACCAGCCCGGGGTCCACGAGATCGAAGTCGCCGAAGAAACGCAGGATCTCCGCCCGGTCGCGCATCTGGATGGCCGTGGCGGAGCGGCTGTTGTAGACCTTCTCGAACGCGGTCGCGGTTTCCGGCTTGTCGACGTTGGTGCCCTGGCCCAGGACCAGGTAGCTGCCCGGCGCGAGCGCGTCCCGCAGCGCGGCCACGAGCTGCCACGGGTCGTCTGCGTCGGCGATGAAGTGCAAGACGGCGACCAGCAGCAGCCCGGCCGGCTGGCTGAAGTCGATCAGCCGCCTGGTCGTGGCATGGGCCAGGATCGCGGCCGGGTCGCGCAGGTCGGCCTCGATGACGGCCGTGCTGTCCTGGCCCGCCAGGATGGCCTTGCTGTGCGCGATCGCGACCGGGTCGATGTCGGCGTACACCACCCGGGCGGCCGGGTCCGCCTGCCGGGCGACCTCGTGCACGTTCCCCTGCGTCGGGATGCCCGACCCGATATCGAGGAACTGGCGGATGCCGGCCCGTGACAGGAACCGGACCGCCCGGCCCAAGAACGCCCGGTTGGCACGGGCGCCCTCCCGGACGATCGGGTCAACCGCCGCGATCGCCCGGCCCAGGTCCTGGTCAGCCAGGAAGTTGTGGCTGCCGCCCAGCCAGTAGTCATACACCCGGGCGGAGTTCGCCTGCCGGGTATCGACTCCCGGCGGCACCCAGCCCTGATCACCAGCCATCACGCCTCCTCAGACCGCCGGGCGGGACACGGCCCGGCGGGGCCCGCCACCTGGCTGGCAGACGCCAGGATGCCGGAACGCACGCCAGCCGCGCCCCAGTATCGCAATAAAGCGGGCCGACACGGCAGACCCGAGTGCTCTATGTGCTCTCACTGCTATCGTCCCGTGATAGCTGGCCCAGCAGCAGCTGACTCCCGGCCGGACCTGGGTCAGCGGCGGTCGCTGGAGTACAGGTACGGGCCGCGGCCAGCCGCGTCGACCGGGGCGGCAGCGGTTTCGCCGCGCAGCCAGCGGATCGCGG
>JAWWPV010000143.1:0-4652 GCA_033854775.1 Trebonia sp. | reverse complement strand
TGGACCGCGGTCGCAAGCTCACCCGAGCTCGTCTCGGAACTCTCCACCGGCAATATGTACGGCCCGTCAGCCGAGCCGCGGGTGACCGGCTGGCAGCACGCGCCCGGCGGCGCGACGCTCACGTTCACCCCCGGCTACGGGCAATGGTCGCAGGCTCCGGGCGCGATACCGGTCCTCACCGAGCCGGTGGCCGGGCAGGTCACGCTGTCCGCGCCGACCCCGGGGCCGGCCGCCGTCCCCGCCATCGCGACCCAGGCGTTCGACCGCGTGAACAACGCCGGCGTGGGCAGCGTCGTGCAAACGACCATCAACGGCATCACCGTGCCCGCGAAAATCGTGGCCACCGCCAGCGCGTTCCCCACCATCACGGGCGCCGGGCTGGTCATGGACCTGTCCGCCCTTGAGGCGTTCCTGGTCAGCCACGGCACCACGCCGGTGGTCGTCACGCAGTGGTGGCTGGCCACCGCCGACGGCCAGGCCCCGGCGTCCCTGACGCGGGCGCTGCCGCCGGGCGCGACCATTACGAGCAGCGCCGCGCTCACCGCCGCGACGGTCGCCGACCCGCTCTCCGCCGCACCGCAGCAGGCGCTGCTCGCCATGACCCTGGCGGCCGCGCTGCTGGCGATCTCCGGCTTCTGGGTCTCGATCGCGGCGAACGTCAGGCAG
The DNA here is from genome assembly GCA_033854775.1 of Trebonia sp. Taxonomy (GTDB): domain Bacteria; phylum Actinomycetota; class Actinomycetes; order Streptosporangiales; family Streptosporangiaceae; genus Trebonia. The sequence continues at coordinate 3,986 of JAWWPV010000143.1, read as the reverse complement.
CGGCGCGCCGAGAACGCCCTGCTGGCAGCGCTCGGCGTTAATCAGCGGTCCGCGGCCGCGCAGCTGTTCCTTGAAAAGCTGCTGTTGTCCGTCCCCGCGGCCGCGCTTGGCCTGCTCCTCGGCGCGGTGGTCGCCTGGTTGCTGGTGCCCGCGGTCACGCTCAGTCCTACCGCGCAGATACCGGTCCCGCCGCCGATCACGATGTTCGACCTGCCGCAGGCGATCCCGTTGGCGGTCGCGGTCGCCGTGCTTCCCGCACTGGCCGCCGCGCTCGTTGTCTTCCGGCGACCGGACCCGGCCGCCGAACTTCGCGCGGCGGAGGCGGCGTGAACCGGCGATACCGGCCCAGGGGGCTGTACGTCTGGCTGGCGCTGCTCACCTTCTGCGCGGTGTTCGCGGCCACCGCCGGCGCGCGGGAGACCCTCGCCAGCAGGACCCAGGCGGTGCGGCAGACGATGGCCGCCACCCTCCCGACGACCCGGACCATCACCGTCTCAGCGGCCTGGCATGACGTGCAAAGCGTCATCTCGTACGTCAACAACACCGGCGATCCCACGACCATCGTGCCGCCAGCCACGATCAACGCGATCACCGCGTCGCTGCACGCCGACTTCAACCGCGCCCCGGTCAGCCTCACCCCGGCCGGCGCCGACTGGTCGTCTATAACGGTCCCGTTTAACCTAATTAACGACGACCTGCCCGGCACCGGCGGCACGCCGGTCAAGATCGAGATAACCGAACGGCAGCCGTTCGGCCCGCAGGTGCGGCTGCTGAGCGGGCACCTCCCGGTAGCCACGCGGGTCCCCTCGTCCGCGGCCGCCACCGGCAAGCCCGGCGACAGACAGCCGGCCGCGACGCTCCAGGTCGTCATGACCAGGCAGACAGCGGCAACGTTCGGCCTGCACGCGGGCTCCGAGTTCGTGATGCCCGGCTCCGAGCTCGCATCGACTGGCGTGGTCACTCCGGTCACCGTCCTGGTCACGGGAATCGTGGTCCCGGTAAACCCGTCGTCGTCGTTCTGGGGCATCGACCCCGGCGTCCTCGCCGCCGACCTCCAAGGGTCGGCCCAGAAGCGGTACTGGGCGGGCGGGGTGATGGTCGGGCCGGACGAGGCCGACGAGCTGCAGTCGTACTTCGGCTCGCGCAATCCCCAGATGGAGTGGGTGTTCCCGCTGGACGTGAGTTCGCTCGACGGCCAGCAGGTGCAGCCGCTGAGCGATGCGCTCAACAAGATCGGCATCCAGACGCCGACGCTCTCCGGTCCCCTCGATCCGGTCGCCTCCACGCTGACCGCCTCCTCGGGCATGTCGCTCTCGCTCAACACGTTCATCGCCACCGCGCAGTCGGTGGACACGTTGCTCTGGCTGCTCTACGTAAGCCTGACGGCCGCCGGCCTGGCCGTGCTGCTGCTTGCCGCGCGGATGGTCGCGATGCGCCGGTCGCCCGAGATCACGGTGATCAGGGCGCGGGGCGGATCTCTGTGGCAGATCGCCATCGGCACCAGCCGCGATGCCGCGCTCCTCTGCGTCCCGGCGGCCGTGATCGCGGCCGTCCTGGCGATCCTCGTTGTCCCCGGGGCCGGTTCCGCGCAGGGCGCCGGATCGGCCGGGGGCTGGTGGCCGCCGATCGCGGTAGTGGCCGTCGCGGTCCTGGGGCCCGCTCTCATCGCGGCCTGGCAGCATCGGCTGCCACGCCGCCGAACCGCCGTCTCCCGGGTACCGCGGGGCGGGACCAGGCTAGTCATCGAGGCGGCGCTGGTGGCCGCGTCGGTGGCGGGCATCGTCGTCCTCCGCGACCAGGGCGCGCAGGCCGGCTCGGGCGTGAACCCCTACACCAGCTCCGCGCCGGTACTGGTGGCCATCCCGGCGGTGATCGTGGTGCTCCGGCTTTACCCGCTGGCGCTGCGCGGACTGCTGCGGGCCTTCGCGCGCAGCTCCCGCGCGCCCGCGTTCCTCGGCCTCGCCCGGGCGTCTCGGACCGCGCTCACCCCGGCGCTGCCCGCGTTCGCCCTTGTCCTCGCGCTCACCGTGGCGGCCTTCGCCGGCATGGTGCGCGACGCGGTGGCGGGCGGCGAGGTCGCGGCGTCCTGGCAGACCACCGGCGCGGACGCGACGGTCACCCCCTCGTACGCGGCGCACAGCTTCACCATCTTGCCGGCCGCCGCCCGGGCGGTCGCCGCCGTGCCCGGCGTGACGCACGCGGCCGAGGTCATGAACGAGTTCTGGACCACCCCGGCCGGCCGCCAGGTCAACGTCCTTGCCGTGGACCCCGCCAGCTACGCCGAGCTTGTCGCCAGCACCCCCGGGTTCCCGCAGGTGATGGGCGGGCTCCTGGCGCCCGGCAAGGCGGGGGCGCCCCAGCCCGTCCTGGTGTCCCCGCAAGCCGCGGCCGACCTCGGCAGCGGCGCGGTCACGCTCAGCACCAGCCAGGCGTCCCTCCGGGCGGTCCAGGTCCGGGTCGCCGGCGTGATCTCAGGCACCCCCGCGCTGCCCGGCGGCGGCGCGTTCGTGATCATGCCGCTGGCCGCGATCAAGTCCACGACCACGCCGCCGGAGCCGGCCGGAGTCAATGAAATGCTGCTAACCGGCGGGTCCATCGACCAAGCACGGCTCACCGCGGTAGTGCGGCACACGCTGCCGGACGGAGTCACCACCTTCCGTTCGGACGTCCTCTCTGCATTGACCAGCGGGCCATTGCAGCACGGGGCGTTCACGTTGTTCTCGCTCGCCCTCGTGGTCGCCGCGATCTTCGGCCTCGCCGTCATGCTCCTGGAGCTCGCGCTCGGCGCCGCGGAACGGGAAGCGACGCTCGCCCGTCTGGCAACTATGGGCCTGGGCGAGGGACAGCGCGGGTGGGTGCTGGCCCTCGAGGTGCTGCCCGCCGTCATCGCGGCGGCGGTGGCCGCCTGGGCCTGCGCCCTGGGGCTTCCCCAGGTGCTCGCGCCGGACATCGACCTGTCGGTGTTCACCGGGTCGTCCGTCACCGTGAAGCTCGCGGCCGACGTGGCCTCCTTCGTGGTGCCGCTGGTCGGCCTGGCCGTGCTCGCGGCCGTGGCGCTTGGCATAGAGATCAGGTCGGGACGCAGCCGCGGCGCGGCGTCCCTTCGAGTAGGCGGATGAACGGGAGAAACGGGTGACGGAACCACAGCCTCCGCGAGCGGCCGGCCCGTTCGCCGAGGCCGGCAGGCCCGGCGCGGCCGGCGAACCGGGTGCGTTCAGCGAGCTCACCGCGGACGCCACCCGGGCACACGCCGACTACGGGGCGGGCGCGCTGATCGTGTGCGACCGCCTTGTACGGATCTACAGCGCCGAGGGCATCGAGGTGCAGGCGCTGCAGGGCCTCGACCTGGTGGTGGAGAACGGAGAGCTGACCGCGCTGGTCGGCGCCTCCGGCAGTGGCAAGTCGACGCTGGTGAACATCCTGGCCGGCCTGGACACCCCCACCGCCGGAGCCGTCCGGGTGGCCGGAAACGACCTGGCGTCCATGTCGTCGCGGCAGCGGCTTGGCTACCGGCGGTCAGTCGTCGGGTTCATCTGGCAGCAGACCGCGCGTAACCTGCTCCCCTACCTGACCGCGGCGCAGAACGCAGAGCTGCCGCTCCGGCTGGCCGGCGCGGCCCGCTCCGCCCGCCGCAAGCGCGCGGCCGAGCTGCTCGACCTGCTCGGCGTCGGGCACTGCGCCGGCCGACGGCCCGACCAGATGTCCGGCGGCGAACAGCAGCGGGTCTCGATCGGGGTGGCGCTGGCGAACTCGCCGTCGGTGCTGCTCGCGGACGAGCCGACCGGCGAGCTTGACAGCGCGACGGCGGCGTCGGTGTTCGGCGCGCTGCAGACGGCCAACGCCGAACTCGGCGTGACCGTGCTCGTCGTGACGCACGACCCGGCGGTGTCCTCGATGGTGCGAAGGACGATCGCGATCAGGGACGGGCGGACCGCGACCGAGACGCTGCGCCACGGCACCGCCGACGACTCGGGCGCGCTCGGGCA
>JAWWPV010000142.1:0-4722 GCA_033854775.1 Trebonia sp. | reverse complement strand
TCAGGCAACTCGCCGGGCAGGGGTATGACCGGTGGGTGGGACTTGAGTACGTGCCGTCCGATCCCGCCGGCTCCTCCTCCAGCTTTGGCTGGCTATGACGCGGGGGGACGTCCCCCCGGGGGATCACGGGACGCTGCTTATCCGGTCGCGCCGCATGGGGGGCGGGGATGAGGTGCGGGAGGCGGCCGCAGTCGTTCGGGATGGCCGGGTTGAGGTGGTCGGGGACTACGACCTGCGGCTTGACGCGGACCGGACCGTCGACCTCGGTGACCTTCCGCTGCTGCCCGGGGCCGTCGACTCGCACGTGCACGTCGACGAGCCAGGGCGGACCGAGTGGGAGGGATTCGCGACCGCGACGCGGGCGGCCCTCGCGGGCGGTGTCACCACGATCTGCGACATGCCGCTGAACTCCTCGCCGGTCACCACCACCGTGGACGCGCTGCGGGCCAAGATCGCGGCCGCTGACGGGCAGTGCGCCGTCGACGTGGCGTTCTGGGGCGGGGCGGTGCCGGGGAACCTGTCGGACATGGAGGGGCTGCTCGACGCTGGGGTCCTGGGATTTAAGTGCTTCCTCATCGACTCGGGGATTCCCGAGTTCCCGCCGCTCGACCGTGACGGGCTGCGGGCGGCGATGAAGGCCCTGGCGGAGTCCGGGGCGCCGATGCTCGTGCACGCGGAGGACCCGTCCCAGGTCACCACACCGTCCGGTGCGTCTTACGACGCGTTCGTCGCGTCGCGGCCGCCGGTCGCGGAGCGGCGGGCGATCGAGACCGTGATCTCGGCGGCGGCCTTCTCCGGGGCGCGGGCCCACATCGTGCACCTGGCCGCCGGGGAGTGCGCGGCGCTGATCTCCGCTGCGAAGGTGGCGGGGATCGCGCTGTCCGCGGAGACCTGCCCGCACTACCTGTTCTTCGCGGCCGAGGAGGTGCCGCGGGGGCACACCGAGTTCAAGGTCTGCCCGCCCATCCGCTACGCGGTCAACCGGGAAGCGCTGTGGCGGGCACTCGGGGACGGGGCCATCGACGGGGTCGTGTCCGACCACTCGCCGTGCACGCCGTCGCTGAAGGGCCTGCCTGACGGGGACTTCCGCACCGCGTGGGGCGGGATCTCCTCCCTCCAGCTCGGGTTGTCCGTGGTGTGGTCGGTCGCCAGGCGGCGCGGGTTCTCGCTCGCCGACGTCTCCCGCTGGATGTCGGTGTTTCCCGCGTCGCTGGCCGGGCTGCCGTCCAAGGGGCGGATCGCCGTCGGGTGCGACGCCGACTTCGTGGCGTTCGACCCGGACGCTTCCTGGGCGGTGCGGGGCGCTGACCTGTTGCACAAGCACCCCCTGACGCCTTATGAGGGGCGGACGCTCACCGGGCGGGTCACGCGGGTGTGGCTCGGCGGGGTCGAGGTCACGCCCGCCGACCCGCCCCGCGGCCGGCTGCTCGCGCGGGGAGGCGGCCCGCTTGGCGGCTGAGGACCCGGCGGCCCGGTACGACGCCCTGGCCTTCCCCGACCTCGCGTCGCGCGGGTTGCGCGGGTCGGTCGTGGCCGCGTCCGATGAGTTCTTCGCGGAGAAGGAGAACCTGATCAAGCCGGGCGCGGCGGTCTTTTCTCCGTCGACCTTCGGGCACAAGGGGCAGGTGTACGACGGGTGGGAGACGCGGCGGCGGCGCGCGCCCTCGGGCGGGCTGCCCGCCGCTGACGAGCACGACTGGGTCATCGTGCGGCTCGGCGCGCCCGGGGTGGTGCACGCGGTCGTCGTCGATACCGCCTACTTCACCGGGAACTTCCCGCAAGCCTGCTCGGTGGAGGCGTGCAACCAGCCCGGGTACCCCGGCCCGGCCGCGCTCGCGGCGGCGCGCTGGGCGGAGATCGTGCCCAGGTCGCCGCTGAAGGGCGACACGCCCCACGTGTTCGAGGTGCCGGAACGCAGCAGGTTCTCGCACGTGCGGCTGAAGATCTACCCGGACGGCGGGGTCGCGCGGCTGCGGGTGCACGGGCAGGTCATGCCCGATCCTTCGCTGCTTGAGGGGCTGACGTTCGACCTGGCGGCGCTGGAGAACGGCGGGGATGTCCAGGCGTGCAGCGACCGGTTCTTCTCCTCGCCGCGCAACGCGATCTCGCCGGGGCTCTCCCGGGTCATGGGCGAGGGATGGGAGACCAGGCGGCGGCGCTCGGCGGGGAACGAGTGGCTGATCGTGGGGTTCGCGGCGCCCGCGATGGTGTCGCTTGCCGAGGTCGACACGACCGGATACATCGGGAACTCCCCTGGCATGGCCGCGCTGCGCGGGCACATCGGCGGGGCCTGGGAGGCGGACTCGTCGTGGGCGCCGCTGCTGCCCCGGACGTCCCTGCTGCCCGACACGCCGCACCGGTTCCGGGTGCGGCCGTCCTCTGCCTACGACCTCGTGCGGCTCGACGTCTTCCCGGACGGCGGCGTGGCCCGGCTGCGGTTGTACGGGTCGCTCACGCCGGAGGGGCTGGCGGAGGTACGCCGACGCTGGATGGAAACGGCATCCTGACCAGCCGATTTTCCTACGCCGACTAGGCGCGCTTGCGGAGGGCCAGGGCCGACACGAGCTCGTAGCCGACGTGGGCGGCGGCGATGCCGGTGATCTGGGCGTGGTCGTAGGCGGGCGCCACCTCCACGATGTCCGCGCCGACCAGGTTCAGCCGGGCGAAGGAGCGGAGCACCGCGAGGAGTTCCCTGCTGGTCAGGCCGCCCGCTTCCGGGGTGCCCGTGCCGGGGGCGAACGCCGGGTCGAGGACGTCGATGTCGACGCTCACGTAGACCGGGCGGTCGCCGACGCGGGCCGCGATCGCCTCGACGATGCCCCCGGTGCCGAGGTGCTCGACCTCGGTGGCCGGGACCACGCGGAAGCCGACGTCGGCGTCCCTGACCAGGTCCTCGGCGTCGTAGAGCGGGCCGCGGATGCCGACGTGCAGGCAGCCCTCGGCGTCGAGGAGGCCTTCCTCGAAGGCACGGCGGAACGGGGTGCCGTGCGTGTAGGCGGCGCCGAAGTAGGTGTCCCAGGTGTCCAGGTGGGCGTCGAAGTGAACGACGGCGACCGGGCCGTGCACCGCCCTGACGGCGCGCAGCAGCGGCAGGGCGATCGTGTGGTCGCCGCCGAGGGTGAGCAGCCTGGGTACCCGTTCGAGGAGGCCGCGCGCGCCGCGCTCGATCGCGGCGATGGCCTCGCCGATGCTGAACGGGTTGACGCCGAGGTCGCCGGCGTCCGCGACCTGCTGGGCGGCGAACGGCGACACGTCCGCCGCCGGGTTGTAGGGGCGGAGCAGCCGCGAGGACTCCCTGATGTGGCCGGGGCCGAAGCGGGCCCCTGGCCGGTAGGAGACCCCGGCGTCGAACGGCACGCCGAGGATCGCGACGTCGGCGCCTGCCAGGTCCGACAAGCGGGGCAGGCGGGCGAACGTCGGCTCCCCGCCGTAGCGCGGCACCTGGGTCGCGTCCACCTGGCCGACGAAGCCGTCGACGGTGACGCGGGGCTCGGCAGCCGGCTGGTTCTCCTGCTGGCCATCAGGCATTTCGTGACAGTACCAAACGCGCCAGGCCGTGAACGCGCGGGCAGGCCGTCGTCCACCTTTGGCGTTCGGTGTCCGCGGTGCGGCCGGCATGCTTGAATCGGGGAATGGGTGAGCGTGTCGTCGTGGCACCGGACAAGTTCAAGGGGAGCCTGACCGCGGCCGAGGTGGCCGCCGGGGTGACGGCCGGCCTGGTTCGCGGCGGATTCACCGGGGAGATCGAGGCCCTGCCCGTGGCCGACGGCGGGGACGGGACCGTGGCGGCCGCGGTCGCCGCCGGGTTCCGCCGGGTTGAGCTGGGGGTTCGCGGCCCCGTCGGGAAGAACGTGACGGCCTCGTACGCGCTGCTCGGCGACACCGCCGTCGTCGAGGCCGCGCAGGCGTGCGGGCTGACCCTGCTGTCTCCCGGCTGCCTCGCGCCGCTGACCGCGACCAGCCGCGGGGTGGGCGAGCTGATTCTCACCGCCACCCGGATGGGCGCCAAGCGGATCGTGCTCGGCGTTGGCGGCGTGGCCACCACCGACGGCGGCGCGGGGCTGCTCCAGGCGCTCGGCGCGCGGCTCACCGACGACAAGGGGCGTGAGCTGCCGCCGGGAGGCGCCGCGCTCGCCCGGCTCGCCGCGCTCGACCTGACGCGATTGCGTGACCTGTCAGCCGTGGAATTCCTGCTGGCGTCCGACGTGGACAACCCGCTGCTCGGGCCGTCGGGAGCGGCCGCCGTGTACGCGCCGCAGAAGGGCGCGTCCCCCGGGGAGGTGCAGTTGCTCGAAGCCGGCCTGCGGCGGTGGGCAGACCTCGCGGAGGCCGCCGCCGGCGGAGCGGTACCCGTTCGGGATGCCCCGGGCGCGGGCGCGGCGGGCGGGATCGGGTTCGCCGCCCTGCTGTTCCTCGGCGCGCGGATGAGGCCGGGGATCGACCTGCTGCTTGAGCTGGCGTCGTTCGGCTCGCGGCTTGACGAGGCACGGCTGGTGATCACCGGGGAGGGGTCCCTTGACGCGCAGACCCTGCACGGCAAGGCCCCTGTCGGGGTGGCCCGCGCCGCCGCGGCGCACGACCCCGCAGTCCCGGTGGTGGCCGTGGCCGGGCGCTGCACCCTGACCCCGGATGAGCTCCGCGCGGCCGGGATCGCCCGCGCCTACGCGCTCAGCGACCTGGAGCCTGACCTTGAGCGGTGCATCGCGGACGCCGGCCCGCTTG
>JAWWPV010000141.1:0-11541 GCA_033854775.1 Trebonia sp. | reverse complement strand
CGTGGGTGACGTAGAGGGTGGCCGCGCCGATCGACTTGTGGACCCGCAGCACCTCCGAGCGCATCCAGACCCGGAGCTTCGCGTCGAGGTTGGACAGCGGCTCGTCCATCAGGAAGACCGCCGGGTCGCGGACGATCGCGCGGCCCATCGCGACCCGCTGCCGCTGCCCGCCGGACAGGTGGCGCGGCTTGCGGCGCAGCAGCTCGGACAGGCCGAGCGAAGCGGCGGCCGCGCGGACCCGGCGCTCCCGCTCCGCCTTAGGGACGCCGGCGTTCTCCAGGGCGAAGCCGATGTTCTCGTAGACGGTCAGGTGCGGGTAGAGCGCGTAGTTCTGGAAGACCATGGCCACGTCCCGCCGCCGGGGCGAGACGTCGTTGACCACGTGGCCGCCGATGCTGACGGTGCCCGACGTGACCGTCTCAAGGCCGGCGACCATGCGCAACGCGGTGGTCTTGCCGCAGCCGGACGGGCCGACGAGCACCACGAACTCCCCGTCGGCGACGTCCAGGGTGAGCCGGTCGACGGCCGTCACGCCGCTGGCGTAGACCTTGGTGAGGTTCTCAAGCTCGATGGCTGACATTCCTCATCACCTCCTGCCTCCGGATGCGGGCTAGTTCGCGATGCTGCCGAGGAGCATGCCGCCGCGCCAGTAGCGCTGCAGGATGAGGAACAGCGCGATGAGCGGGACGATCGTCACCAGGCCGCCCATCACGAGCATCGGGTACAGGTTGGCGTCGCCGCTGTTCACCGCCCGGTCCGACCAGAGGCCGAGGCCGACGGTGAGCGGGTACTTGGTGTTGATGTTGAAGATCAGCAGCGGCAGGAAGTAGTTGTTCCAGGTCGTGACGACGTTGATCAGCAGCACGGTCAGCAACCCGGGCACCATGAGCGGCAGGGCGACGCGGAAGAAGATCCGCAGCTCCCCCGCGCCGTCGATGCGCGCCGCGTCGAGCAGCTCGCGCGGCACCGAGATCTCGGCGTAGGTGCGCATCAGGTAGACGCCGATCGGCGAGACCATGCTCGGCAGCACCATGCCCCAGATCGAGTTGATCAGGTGCGCCTTGGCGTAGGTCAGGTACAGCGGGATGGCCAGGGCCGTAATCGGGACCAGCAGTGCGGCGATGATCGCGACGAAGACGACCCGGGAGCCGCGGAACCGGAAGCGGGCGAGCCCGTAGCCGGCGAAGGCCGACAGCGCGGTCGCCCCGCCACCGCCGAGCGCCGCGTACAGGGCGGTGTTGCCGAACCACTGGATGAACGTGCCGTAGCCGTCGACGTTCTGGAAGAGCAGCCCGAACGTGTGGAAGAACTCAAACGGGCTCGCGAACCAGAAGCCGAACGTCTCGAAGACGTTGGCCTGGGTCTTCGTCGAGTTGACGAGGAGCCAGGCGATCGGGATGAGCGTGAAGATCGCGAACAGGAACGCAAGCGTGGTCAGCAGCGTGACGGTGCCGCGGCGCAGCCCGTACAGCTCGACGGGGATCTCGCTGTCGCGCGCGGCGAGCCGCTCCCGCCGCCGTCGCTGGCGGCGGGACTCGGGCGGCGCGCCCGTGCTGCCTGAAGACGGAGGCGGCGGCGCCGTGGTGACGGTCATGCGAACTCTCCCCTGCGCCTGCGGAAAATAAGGGACAGCGCCGAGATCACGACGATGATCACGGCGAGGATCACGGCCATGGCGGCGGCGAGATTGGTCTCGTCGGCGGCGATCGCCGTGTTCCAGATGTAGTAGGCGGGGGTGTAGTTGACCGAGATCGCGCCCTGCTGGAAGTACTCGAGGATCTGCGGCTCGGTGAACAGCTGGAGCGCGCCGACCGTGTTGAGGAAGATCAGCATGACGATGGCCGGGCGAACCAGGGGCAGCTTGATCCGCAGGATGATCCTCCACAGCGGGGTGTCGTCGAGGATGGCGGCCTCGACGACATCGCGGGGCACCGACTTGAGCGCCGTGTAGAGGATCATCATGTTGTAGCCGGTCCACTCCCAGATGACGATCACGATGATCGACGGGAGTATCAGGTTGGGGCTGAAGTAGTTGGTGCTGGCGAAGCCGAGCGCGCCCGCCAGCCGCGTGAAGGGCCCGAACTGCGGCTCAAGCAGGAACGACCACATGACCGCGCCGACCACGGCCGGCACGGCGAACGGTATGAAGAAGACCGTGCGGAAGAAGGTGCCGTACTTCGCGACGCCGAGGTCGAATACGCAGGCGAAGAAGAACGCGATCACCAGCATCACCGTGATCTGGATCACCCCGAAGATGATCACCCGGATGACCCCGGACCAGAACAGGCCGTTCTGCAGGGTCTGGGTGTAGTTGGACGCGCCGGTGAAGCTCGTGCCGCCGATGATCCGGTAGGTGTAGAGGCTGGTGTAGACGGCGTAGCCGAGCGGCACGAGCATGAAGAGGAGAAAGCCGAGCAGGAACGGCGCGACGAACCAGACGCCGCGCCGGTCCCGCCGGTGGACCCATGATGATCGCATGTCAGGTGCTGCCCGCCTCAGGTGTTAACAGTGAAGCCCTGTGCCTTGGCGTAGCTCACCAGGACGTTCTGGAAGTCGGTGAACGCCGCCTGGAGCGTCTCTTTGCCGTTCTGCACGCCGGCGAAGACGGTCGACGCTTCGTTGAGTGCCTCGGTCATGAACGGCGGCCACTCGTCGGAGCTGATGTGCGAGGCCGCACCGGTGAATGCCACGTTCGGGTCGGAGGTGCCGGACAGCGGGTTGTTCAGGTCCTTGTACGACGGGGTGTTGAGTAGCGGGACGTAGGTCGGGAAGAGCAGCGAGGGCGCGGTCTTCGTGATGTTCCACGAGGCGGCGGTCGCGTTCAGCCACTCGGCGAACTCCGCCGCCTGCTGCGGGTGCTGCGACGATGCGAAGACCGGGTAAGAGGACCCGCCCCAGTTCGCCGCGACATCGGCGCCGGCGGTCCACTGCGGCAGGCTGGTGGCGCGCCAGTCGCCGAGCGACGACTTCGCGTCCGGCAGGAAGTAGGACGGGCCCCACGCGGAGCTGAGCCAGCTCGCGTCGATGCTCTTGTCCATGTCGGCGAAGGAGGTCGCGGACACGTCGGTCGTGGAGTTGAGCTCATGCGCGGACAGCATGTTCTGCCAGTACCGCGCGAACGCCAGCTGCGCCGGGCCGGTCCAGTTGATGGTGACCGAGCTGCCGCCGGTGTAGGTGAACGGCCAGGCGTTGTCCTGCGCCATCAGGGACATGATCCACTGCAGGTCGGTGGCGGAGAAGTTCGTCATGTAGGCGGACGGGTCGCTGGAGTGCAGAGTGGCCGCGTCGGTGGCGAACTGCGCCCAGGTCGTCGGCGGGGTGATCTTGTACTTGGCCAGCAGGGCGCTGTTGTAGTAGAAGGCCATCGGGCCGGCGTCGCCCGGGATCGCGTAGACGGCGGAGCCCTGGCTGACCTCCTGCCAGGCCCACGGCACGAAGTCGCTCTTGTAGTTGTTCGCCCCGTAGGGCACGAGGTTGTCGACGCTCTTGGTGACGATGAACGACGGGAGCTCGTCGTACTCCACCTCGGCCACGTCGGGCGCGCCCGAGCCGGCCTTGATCGCGTTGGTGATCGCGACGTACTCGGGGTCGCCCGCCCCCACGTCCTCCTGGGTCACGCAGATGCCGGGGTGCGTCTGGTTGAACGCGGTGACCGCGCGGCCGAGGCCGGGCACCCACGCCCAGAAGGTGATCTTCACGGCGCTGCTGCTCGCGCAGTTGGCGCCGGCCTCCACGGTCACCGACGAGCTGGCGCTTGGCGAGGCGGCTGAGCTGCTCGTGCCGCTGGCACTCGACGAGGCGGTGCTCGACGAGTTGGAAGCGGCCGGGGCGGAGGAACTGCTGCTCCCGCTGCTGCACGCGGCGAGGCCGGTGACCGCGGCGAGGGCGGCGATCCCGCCGAGCGCGAGCTGGGGTCGTCTGCTTCTTGTTGTCCTTGTCCTATCTCTGTTCATCGGGGAGAACTCCTTGTTTCTCTATTTCTCGGGGGTGCGCGCTCCGGGGCGCGCGCAGGAAGCTCTATGCGAGGCGGCCAGCGGCGATGGGTGCCTCGACGACCGTGAAGGACCGCGGCGGCAGGGTGATGGCGAGTGCGTCGCCGCGCGCGGGCTCTGTGCTGCCAGTCACGGGGCTGGTCACCGGGTCGCCGGCGGTCAGCGTGGTGACGGCGGCGGGACCTGCGAAGGCGAAGTCGCGCAGCACGAGCCCGGCCTTTTCCGCGGCGTCGGGGTTGCGGTTGACCAGCGTCACCGCGATCCTGCCGCGATCCGCGCTGACGCTGGCCGCGGCGTCGACCAGGGCGAACGGGCCGAGGTCCGCGACCCGGTGCGGCCAGCGACTGGCGCCCCGCGGCAGCTCGGGACTGATGACGGGGCCCTCGACGTGCACGTCGACGGCCATGTCGAGTGCTGCCTTGACGTGCAGCAAGAACGGGTAGTAGATCGGCTGGACGGTGGCCGTCTCATCGGTGGTGACGATCGGGGCGATCGCGTTCACCATTTGCGCCAGGTTGGCCAGCCGGACGCGGGCGCAGTTCCTGATGAAAATGTTCAGGTAGGTGGCGACCGCGAGGGCGTCGTCGAACGTGTACCGCTCGGCGAGGTCGCCCCGGCCCGTGTTTGCAGGCCCCGTGTTTGCAGGCACCGTGTCTTCAGGCACCGTGCGGTACCAGACGTTCCACTCGTCGTAGGCGATCGCCGGCTTGCGCTCAAGTCCCTGGAGGTACGCGGTCCTGTCGATGAGGGCGGCCGTGGTCCTGATCGCGCGCTCGGCCTGGTGCGGCTGAAGGACGTTCGTCCAGTAGTCGTCGCTGCCGGTATAGATGTGGATGGAGTGGTAGTCGACGAGGCCGGCGAGGCCGTCGATCACGATCCTGTCCCACTCGGTCAGCCCGGTCTCGCCGCAGGCGACTAGCCGCGCGCCGGGATCGAGCATGCGGATCGCCCTGGCCCACCGGGTGGCCTCGCGCACGTACTCCTCGGCGGTCATCATGCCGACCTGCCACTGCCCGTACATCTCGTTGCCGAGCGCCCAGTACCTGACACCGTACGGCTCGGCGCGGCCGTTGCCCCGGCGCCGGCTCGCCCAGGCGGTGTTCCTTGCCGAGTTGCAGTACTCGACCCAGGCGAGGGCCTCGGCGAGGGTGCCGGTGCCCATGTTCAGGCAGATGTACGGCTCGGTACCCAGCTCGGCGCAGTAGGCGAGGAACTCGTCGGTACCGAACGTGTTCGGCTCCTCGCCGCCCCAGGCGAGCTCGGGGCGGCGGGGACGCCCGGCCTTGGGGCCGATCCCGTCGGCCCAGTGGTAGTTGCTGACGAAGTTGCCGCCCGGCCAGCGCAGCACGCCGAGCCGCAACTCACGGAGCAGGCCGAGCACGTCCTTGCGGAAGCCGCGCTCGTCCGCGAACGGTGAGCCCTCCTCGTACAGGCCGCCGTAGATGCACCGGCCCAGGTGCTCGACGAAACCGCCGAACACCTTCGGGTCGATCGTGCCGAGGGTCCTGGCCGGGGCGATCGCGATCTGGGACACGGGTCTCCTTCCGCGCTTGCTACATCGGGCCTGCTACAGCGGAGGGCCGGCCGGGATCCACACGCGCATCGCGCCAGGACCACGGTTGTCCCACTGGAAGTACGGGATCGCGGTCACGGTGACGGCCCGGTCATCCGGCCCAGGCGGGACGGGCGCGGCGGCCGGGGCGGTCGCGGTGGCCAAGGGTGCCGCCGGCCCTGGGGAGGCGTGCCTGCCAGGCACGGTGACCTGGATCGTGGCGCCGATGCCGGGCAAGGTCACCGCGCGCTCGGTGAGCGGCGGGCCGGGGAGGGCCGTTAGCTCGTCGAGCCTGGCGGGCTGGTCGGTCTGCTCGAGGCAGTACACGAGGGGGCCGCGCTCGATCGCGACGCAGCCGCGCAGCGCGTCGACCCGGCGGTCCGGGTAGGTCAAGCGAGGGGTCAGGTCCAGGCGGAGGCGCACCTCGTCGCCCGGCCGCCACGCACGACGGAGACGGAGGTAGCGATCGGGTGGAACGCGAACCCGTTCTGCTGACTCGTCTTGATCATCCAGCGCGAGACCCGCGCCGGCGCTCCACGCGGGGACGCGGAGGGCTATTTCCCTCGCCTCCCTGGGGGCGGCGGTCACCCGGAGCGTCACCAGGCCGTCCCAGGGATAGTCGGTTTCGACCTCGACGCTTAGGTCCGCGCCGGTCAGGGTGGCGGTGGCGTACTGGTGCACGGTGAGGGTGTCGTCGTTGCCGGTGGCAAGGTAGTGGTGGAGGGAGGCGAGGAGGCGCATGATGTTCGGGGGGCAGCAGGCGCACTTGAACCATTCGCGGCGGCGGCCCGGGTCGTCCTTCTCGTAGTGGTCGACGCGGCGCTGCAGCGGGTTGACGTAGAAGAACCGCATCCCGTCGGTGCTGATCGCGGCGGCGAAGCCGTTGTAGAGGACCCGCTCCATGTGGTCGGCGTACTTCGCCTCGCCGGTGGCGAGCAGCAGCCGCCAGCTCCACTGGAAGCTGGCGATCGCGGCGCACGTCTCGTTGTAGGCGCGGTCAGGCGGCAGCTCGAAGCGGTCGCCGAACGACTCACCCTCGTGGCGCGAGCCGTTGCCGCCGGTCAGGGAGGTCTTGGTGGCGACCATGTCCGCCCAGCGGGTGATTGAGCCGTTAAGCAGTTTCGTGTCGTTGGTCTCGGTGGCCACGTCGGTCACGCCCGCCTCCAGGTAGAGGGCTCTTACCGCGTGGCCGACCTCGGTTGTCCGCTCCCGCACCGGGAGGTGATCTTGCAGGTAGCGGCGGCCGAAGCCGGAGTCGCCCGCCAGGCCATGGCCCCGCTGCTCGACGAACTGCGCGGCCAGGTCGCGGTAGGCGGTGGTGCCCGTCTCGCGGTACAGCTCGACCAGGGCCGTCTCGACGATGGGATGGCCGTCAAGGCCCCTGCCCTGGCCCGCGAACTCCTTGACCAGGTGGTCGGCGAGCCTGATCGCGATGTCCATCGCATCCTGGTCACCGGTGCCCCTGGCCAGGGCGATCGCGGCCTGGAAGAAGTGGCCGTCGCAGTACATCTCGTGGCTGGCGGCGAGGTTCTGGTAGCGGGGCTCGCCGCTCGCCAGGACGTAGGAGTTCAGGTAGCCGTCCGGCCGCTGGACGCGGGCGAGCAGCTCGATGGTCGTCGCGGCGAAGGCGCCGAACGCACTGCTGAGGGCCGGGGCCTGGTCGCTCTGCGGTGCGTGGTCGGTCGGCGGGGCGTGGCCCTCGGGTGATTCCCGGGTTCTGGCTGACTCCAGCTCCCAGCCGATGGCCTCCAGGGTCTTGTAGATGTCGGAGTCCATGAAGACCGGGCCGTGGTAGCCGAGATCGGCCGGCGGGGTGACCCCGCTGGCGCCGGGACCGGGCCGGGCGGCGGCTTGAGTGCCTGGGGTAGCCGGTTCCGCGGCGGCGCGGATGGCCAGTTGAAGATTGTCCAGGTTGCCTGCCACCACGAGCTGGTGCAACGCGAGCGGCATGCTGGCGGTGGCATTGCGGCGCTGCCATTCATGGAGGAGACCGCCGGTCAGGCGGGCGCCCGTGGCCGGCAGCGGATGCTGCGCGGCGATGGCCGATCCGGTGGGGACGGCCGGGCCGCCACCGGGCGGGACGGCCGACGGAGTGTGCGATGAATCGTGCGGCGTGCGCAGGGGGACCCGCCTCCCATCCGGCAAGGAATAGGTTTTCCCTGAATTTGAACCGTACGCTAGAGTCTCGGCTCAGGTACGTCAACAGCCGATCGGCGTCGGGGCGGCGTCTGGCTGGTCGGTGTGGGGTGGGAGGTCCGAACGAGCGGCGAGGAGACGGCGGCGCTTCCCGGGCGCCCGGAATTGGGCCAGGAACGGAGCACGCGGCGCGCCACCATCAGGGACGTCGCGGAGTCCGCGGGGGTGTCTGTCGGCACCGCGTCGAAAGCGCTCAACGGGCAGGGCAAGCTGCGCGCCGAGACGATCGAGCGGGTCATGCGCGCGGCCGAGCGGCTCGGCTTCGCGCCGAACACGCTCGCGCAGGCGCTGCTCGCGGGGCGTTCGTTTACGGTGGGGCTGATCACCACCGACAGCTTCGGCCGGTTCAGCATCCCGGTCATGCTCGGGGCGGAGGACGCACTCGGGACCGGGCAGGTCTCGGTGTTCATGTGCGACACGCGTGACGACGCGGAACGCGAGCGGCGGTACGTGGAGATGCTCTGGGCGCGCCGGGTCGACGGGCTGATCGTGACCGGCCGCAGGATCGAGCCGCGGCCGCCGGTGCGGGTACCGCCGGGCATCCCGGTCGTGTACGCGATGACCCAGCCCGCCGGAGGCGGTAGCCAGTCGCCAGGGGGCGGTGCCGTGCTGCCCGACGACGAGGGCGGCGGCCGGGCGGCCGCGGCCCACCTGCTGGCGATCGGGCGGCGGCGGATCGCGCACATCGCAGGCCCCGAGCGGTTCCTCGCCGCCAGGCTGCGGGCGCGGGGGTTCTCTGCGGCGCTCGCTTCGGCTGGCATGGCGCCGTGCGGGGAGATCAGGTTCGGCGAGTGGAGCGAGCACTGGGGGCGGGAGGCGGCCGGACTGCTGCTCGCCGACCGGCCCGACGCGATCTTCTGCGGCAGCGACCAGATCGCGCGCGGGGTCGCGGACACGCTGCGCGCCGTCGGGCGGCGCATCCCCGATGACGTCGCGCTCGTTGGCTTCGACAACTGGCTGCCGATGGCGATGGGCGCCCTGCCGCCGCTGACCAGCGTCGATCCGTGCCTTGAGGAGGTCGGCCGGGTGGCCGCCACCCGGCTGCTCGCCGCGATCGGCGGCGAGCACGCCGATGACGTGCACCGGGTCCCTGCCCGGCTGGAAATCCGCGAGTCAACGGGCGGCTACGCGCCAACCGCCGACCGCTCCCGTACCTGACCGCGGCACTCTGCCCGCGGCGCCAGTTGGCCTGCGGCGCCACTTGGCCGCAGCGCTTTTGGCCTGCGGCGCCTCAGCCTGCGGCACTTCTGGCCTCTGACGCGGCACGGCGCGGGCGCTTCTTGCTGTTATCTGGCCAGGATGTGCACGTTAACAATCTTCGCGACCGGTTCGCGCCAAGGGGTTGACGCGCGGGCCGAGGGTTCCTAGCTTCTTGGGAAAAGGATTTCCTTGCTTTCGCCAGTGGAATAGCTAACAGAACAGGCCACGGCAATGAAGCTCTCGGCTAGACAGGCACTCACCGGGGCGGCGGCCGTCTTGCTGCTCACCGCCGCCGCGTGCTCATCGTCCGGATCACCCCCCTCCTCGGCCGGCTCGCCTTCCTTCGGGGTCAACGCGACAGGCACGGTCCAGTTCTGGGCCCGCACCGTCTCCAAGACGCTCGCCCAGAAGCTCGTCAGCGAATTCAACGCCACCCACAAGAACCTCCAGGTCAAGCTCACGCTCACGTCGATCAACGACGACGTCACGTCGCTGGCGACCTCGATCAGGGCCGGCGACCCGCCGGACGTCGTCGGGCTCAACGACATCGACATGCCGACGTTCACCAAAAACGGGTCGTTCACGGACCTGACCGCCGCGATCGACAAGCTGTCCTACAAGTCGGCGCTGTCCCCCGGGCACGTGGGCCTGGCCACCAACGCGGGCAAGCTGTACGGCGTCCCGTACTGGGCCGACCTGTCCGTGCTCTGGTACAACAAGACGCTGTTCAGGCAGGCGGGGCTCAACCCGAATAACCCGCCGACCACGTACGCGCAGATCCTGTCCGACGCGCAGGCGATCAACAAGCTCGGCCACGGCATCAGCGGCGCCACGTTCGCCGGCGACTGCCAGGGCTGCCTCGGCTTCACCGTCCAGCCGGGCATCTGGGCGGACGGCACCCACCTGACCAGCGGCGACATCAGCAACCAGACCGCCAACATCTCCGGTAACACGCCGCTGCAGAACGCGCTGGCGCTGTACCGGCAGCTGTGGGCGCAGCACCTGGTCCCCGACAACGACCGTACCGACAACGGCACCACCTGGGGCCAGGACTTCGCGGCCGGGAAGATCGGCATCATGCCCGGCGGGTACGGCCAGCTCGTTGACCTGGTCAAGCCGAGCCAGCTCGGCTCCGAGTTCATGGACACCCCGCTGCCCGGCAGCACCGGCGGGTACAGCACCTTCGATGGCGGCGACGACTTCGCGATACCGACCGCCGCCAAGAACCCGTCGGGCGCCTGGGAGTTCATCCAGTGGGTGCTCCAGACGCAGCAGCAGGACCAGTACCCGGCCCTGGGCGCGACACCGGTCCGCACCGACGTGCTCACCCCGTCCTTCTCCGCCGCTAACCCCGAGGACGCGGTCGCGCTGAAGGCCCTGGCCAAGGGCTACGCGCCGGTCACGCTCGTCTACGACCAGATGTTCAACCAGGCGGGCGGCCCGTGGTTCCAGATGTTCACCACGGCCGTCTACGACGGCAACATGAGCCTCGCGCTACAGCAGGGCCAGTCGGGGCTTGCCCGCCTCCTGCAACAGGCCTCCGCGTGACCAATCCCGGCGAGGTGCTGACCCGTCCGAGAGCCGCTCACCGCGGCTCGCGGACGAGTCGGCGCCGGAGTGCATGGGGGCACGGACTCGGGGCGCGGCGGTCGCGGACGGGGATGCTGCTCGTCACCCCCGCGGTCGGGATGGTCGCGCTCTTCGTGCTGTTCCCGCTTGGCTTCGCGGTCTACATCTCGCTGACCGACTGGCCGCTGATCGGGCCCTACCACTTCATTGGCGGCCAGAACTACAGCCTGCTCATCCACGACCCTCAGTTCATCCACTCGGTGCTGTTCACCCTGCTCTACACGGCGATCGTCACCGGGCCGATCTTCCTCATCGGCTACGGGATGGCCGTGCTCGTGCGGTCCGGGCGGATCGGCTCGGTGTTCTTCCGCACGGCCTTCTTCCTGCCGTTCATCGTCGGGCTCGCCACCGAGTCGTTCATGGCGCTGCTCGAGCTCCAGCCGGACTCGGGCGCGGCCGACTACGTGCTGTCCAAGATCGGCCTGGCCCACTCAACCACCGCGTGGACGGTGGACTACGGCCTGGCGCTGACCGCCATCTGCGTGTTCGTCACCTGGTTCGCGTCCGGGCTCACGATGATGCTGCTGATGGCCGGCATGCAGGGCATCCCGACCGAGCTCTACGAGGCCGCCGAGGTGGACGGCGCCTCCTGGTGGCAGAAGGAGTGGCGCGTCACCCTGCCGCTGCTGCGCAGGAACATCGCGCTCGCCCTGATCATCTCGGTGATCGGCTCGTTCCTCGCGTTCAACCAGTTCTACATACTCACCGAGGGCGGGCCAGGGACCTCCACGCAGCCCATCGTGATGTGGATCTACGAGGAGGCGTTCGTGCAGTACCACCTGGGCTACGCCACGGCTGGCGCGGTCGCGCTCGTCGTCGCGATCGGGATCATCAGCGCCGTTCAGTTCTACCTGCTCCGCGACGGTAACGACAGGCGGGCCAGGCGGTGACCGCCGCTTCCCGCGCGTCCTACGCGCCCCGGCCGTCCCGCAGCTCGCGGGCGGCGGGCGATTCCGGCGCGCCGGGCGCGGG
>JAWWPV010000140.1:0-5964 GCA_033854775.1 Trebonia sp. | reverse complement strand
CGTCAGCCGCCGGCTTCGGCCATGTTAATCACTTTGTCAGACCTCTCATCCCGTTGGGCTGGGGTAAGGTGCCCGGCCGCGGGTCGCCCCCAGCGAGATTCAGAGGTTATCCCGAACGAGTTCGGCTGACTCTTGACGCGCCCCACCCGACTCACTGGCAGCACAAGTCCGGCGCGGTGCCCTCCCCGACCCGGCTACATCTGCAAGCGTCTAGTTGCACCACTAAAAGGCGTTATGCAAGACTCGGCCCCCAGTGTGTCCTGGGCGAGGGAGGCGTTGTCATGGAAGACCGTATCGAACAGCGGATCACCATTCGCGCGACTCAGGACAAGGTGTGGCACATCGTCACGCGCCCCGGCTGGTGGCTGCCTGGCAGCGGCGCCGAGCCGGCCCGCGGCCCTGGTCGGGTAGCGGTCGTCCACAGCGGCGACACAAGGCCGTACGTGATCGACGTCGTCCGCGTCGAGCCGCAGGGCTATGCCTCGTTCCGCTGGGCGAGTGCCTTCGGCGGCACGCAGCCCGCGCCGGGGAACGCGACCCTGGTCGAGTTCTACCTCCGGCCGGTCGGCGACGAGACGGGCGTGACGGTGGTGGAGAGCGGCTTCACGTCGCTTGACCTGCCCGACGCGCTCCGTGAGGACGAGTGGAAGGGCAGCAAGGGCGGCTGGCAGTACGAGCTGGCGAACCTGCGGACCCGGGCAGAAAGCCACGTCCCGGGGGAGCGGCCCCCCGTACCCCCCGCTGTCCGCCCCGGGCGGTCATGATCACAAAACCGCGGCCGTATCAGGGTTATGGCAGAAGCTCATCCTGACCCGGATCGCGTATTCGCGGCGCTCGCGGACGCGCGCCGGCGTGAGCTGCTCGAACTCCTGGCGAGGCGCCCGGGCGCGAGCGCGGGCGCCCTGGCGGCGTTGCTGCCCGTCTCCCGGCAGGCGGTCGCGCAGCACCTGGCCGTCCTTGAGGAGGCCCGTCTCGTCACGCGCCGGAGGGCGGGGCGGCAGGTGCTGTTCGCCGTCCGCCCGGAGGGCCTGATGGTCACCGCGGGCTGGCTGACGGCCCGCGCCGCCGCCTGGGAGCACAAAGCGGTCATCCTCGGGGGGGATGGCAGCCTGGACCCGCCGAATTTTCCGGCTGACCAGGGGAAAGATACCTGATTGTGAGGAATGTCGGTTGTTTGGAACCGGCATCGGCGTGGGAGATTGGATTCGTGACACAGATAAACCCCGTGGCCGACGCCCTAGTTAGCGAATGGCTGTCACTCTCCGAGGTAGCCATCCGGCTCGACCTGCCCGTCAGCCGGGTAAAGCAACTCCTCCGTGACCGCAAGCTCCTCGCCGTCCACCGCCCCAGTGGTGACCGCGCGGTCCCCGCCGCCTTCCTCGACGGCGGCCAGATCGTCAAGGGACTGTCTGGGACGCTGACGGTGCTGTTCGACTGCGGGTTCGACGACGAGGAAGCCCTGCGCTGGCTGTTCACCGCAGACGAGACGCTCCCGGGCACGCCGATCGCGGCCCTCTACGCCCGCCGCGGCACCGAGGTCAACCGCCGCGCCCAGGCACTGGCGTTTTAGCCTGCGGGTTAAGGCTCTAGCAGGCAGCGCAAAGACCGACCGCCGCGCCGCCTGCGCCTTCGGCATGCCCAGGAACCGGGCCACCGGGCAAATCTAGGTATTGTGGTCCCGGCACAGAATCCAGGCCGCTGAGTTATGCTGGGACACATGCCGCCGAAACCGCGACAGCCACGGGCATCGCTTGCGTCCCAGCAGAACCGCCGCGCGCGGAAGCCCGCGCCGCGGATCACCGACCTGCTCAAGACGGGCCGGTCATTCTCGTTCGAGTTCTTCGCGCCTAAGACGGAGCAGGGGCAGCGGCAGTTCTGGGATTCCGTGCGCCGGCTTGAGCAACTGAGGCCGGCGTTCGTCTCGGTGACGTACGGTGCGGGCGGGTCAAGCAGGGACGGCACCGTCGAGGTGGCGGGCGCGATCGCCGAGCAGACCGAGCTGAACCTGGTGGCTCACCTTACCGCGGTCAACCACTCGGTCGCGGAACTGCGCAACGTCATCGGCAGCTACGCGAGTGTCGGCGTGCGCAACGTCCTCGCGCTGCGCGGCGACCCGCCGGGTGATCCTAACGGGCCGTGGATTCCCCGTCCCGACGGCTTTGCCCACGCGCGGCAGCTCGTGGAACTGCTGAAGTCCTCGGGCGACTTCTGCGTCGGTGTCGCCGCGTTCCCCGAGCGGCACCCGCGCTCGCCCGATGAGGAGACCGACATCAGGCACTTTGTGGAAAAGTGCCGGGCGGGCGCGGACTTCGCGATCACGCAGACGTTCTTCTACGCCGAGGACTACCTCAGGCTCAGGGACCGGGTGACCTCGCTCGGCTGCGACGTGCCGATCATTCCGGAGATCATGCCGGTCACTAGCCTTCGCATGCTTGAACGCTCGATCGAGCTCAGCGGCTGCAAGGTCCCGGTCGGCCTGCTCGACCAGCTGCGGGCGGCGGATGCGCGCGGTGACGCGGCGACCGTCAGGCGCATCGGAATCGACTACGCGGCCAGGCTGTCGGCGCGGCTGCTCGACGAGCAGGCGCCCGGCCTGCACTTCATCACGCTCAACGCGTCACGCGCGACGATGGAGATCTACCAGCTGCTCGGCCTCCGTGACAGGGGCAGCGTCGCGGTCGTGGACAGCGGCAGCAGCGCGCCCATCACCGCGTAAGGCGGCTCGCTCCCTGAGAACCTGAAGTCCGTCAGCAGGTCGGTGAACCCCAGCCCCCGGTACAGCCGCCGCGCCCTGGTGGGCGCGTCGGCGGTGGAGAGCACCGCGGTACGCTCCGGACGCCCGGAAGCGAGTGAGAGCAGCAGCGACCGCCCGATTCCCTTGCCCTGCCATGCCGGCAGGACGTGCAGCTCGGCGACCTCGAAGGAGTCGTCGAGCCACGCGCCCGGGGTGTCATTCCCCGCGTACTCCGCGGCCGACATGCCCGCACCGGAGCGCGTGGCGAGCGCGGCGGCCACCATGTCGTGCCACCACTGGCCGCTCTCCCCGTGGAATCCGTAGGTGAACCCGGCGAGCCGTCCGTCGACGTCCGCGGTCAGCCCGCGGAACCCCGGGCTCGCCGCGTGCCGGTCCATGATGGCTTCCCGTCCAGAAAGCGTCCGGTCCGGCGGGTTCATCGCGGCCGCGTACACGCCGACAAGCGCACGAATCGCCGCCCGGAACTCCCGTGGCCCCAGCTCGCGGTAGGTGACCCTCATGGGCAAAGGGTAGATGACCGGGAGAGAGCTAGATCCAGGCTTCCGAACGGTAGCGGCTGACCCCGAGTCGCGCACCCGGGCTCGCGGCGGCGCGGCTGGCGTGACCCTGGAATGTCAGACCCCGTGGGTAACTTCGAACTTGTCAGCAAATGAACTGGACTTTGGCGCGAACCTGTGTTCGAATGAGAGTGTGTTCGAATGATGGGGGTTGACTCCGGTCGCCGCGACCCCTGGCGGCCGGTGTCGGCTGGGCGGGGCGTGGGGAAGCGCTTCGCCCGGCCGACGGATCATCCCGGTCCCCGTGTCGGGCAGGAGCGCGTGCCGGCCCAGCCGGGCTGACGGCGGACTTCGGCGCATCACCTTAAGGAGTGATGACCATGATCAGCACGCTGACGGCGGCGGGCACACCCGCCCGCAACGCCCTGCCACCAACCACGGGCCCACGAAGCACTGGCCCACGAAGCACTGGCCCGCTAAGCACGGGCCCGCTCACCGCGGGGCCACTGAGCACGGGACCGGCCAGCCTGGGACCAGTCAGCACGGGGCCGGCCGGGGAGCTCCCGATGCCGCGCTCGGTGCCAGGGGCGGCGCTGAGCCTGCTGCGCACGGGCAGGCAGGGCCTGGCGGAGGCCGAGGCGGAGACCGACGCCGGGACCCGTTACATCGGCGCCCACCTGGCCGCGCTGCGCGCGGCGGCCGCGATCGTGGCGGCGCGGGGCGAGCCGGGAACGGGGGCGCGGCGACGTCGTCCCCGGTCGGTCTGGGAGCTGCTGCCGCAGGTTGAGCCGGCCCTCGCGGAGTGGGCGGCGTTCTTCGCGGCGAGCGCGGCCAAGCGCGCCGCGGCGGAGGCGGGACTACCGAGGGCGGCGACCGCACGTGAGGCGGACGACCTGCTGCGCGACGCGAGTACGTTCCTGATGGTGGCCGAGCGGGCGCTCGGCCTCGAGGGCGAGCCGATGCTGCCGCTGTCGCTGCGGCACGCGAGCTGAGCAGGCTGCACTGAGCTGACCGCGCCGACCTAACTGCACGGGGCTGGCTGCACGGGGTCGCCCCACCCGGCGATCGCCGGGGTCACGCCGGATGGGGCACTGCTGGGGTCTAATCGCTCGCCGCGATGGGGCCCGCCAGGTCAGCGGGAAGGTGCGGCGTGACCCCCGGCTGTCCTAGAAGGACTCGATCGAGTTGGTGCGCGCGTCGGCGTCGAGGACACCCCACGCGATGAGCTCCTCCGTGAGGTCAGCGGGGGACTTGTCGTAGATGACCGCGAGCGAGCGCAGGTCCTCGTGCCGCACGGAGAGCACCCGGCCGTTGTAGTCGCCCCGCTGGGCCTGGATGGTGGCCACGTAGCGAGCGAGCGGGCCGACCTTCTCCTTGGGGAGCTGGTTCATCCGCTCAAGGTCGATGACCAGCTTCGGTGCCGACGCGATCGGAGTCGGCGCCGCGTCGCCGGGCAGCAGCTCGGAGACCGGCACGCCGTAGAACTCCGCGAGCTCGGCGAGCTTCTGGACCGTGACAGACCTGTCGCCGCGCTCGTAGGAGCCGACGACAACGGCCTTCCACCGGCCGCGGGACTTCTCCTCAACGCCGTGCAGAGAGAGCCCCTGCTGTGTGCGAATAGCGCGCAGTCGCGCGCCCAGGGTCTTGGCGTACTCAGATGGCATTTTTCCTCGGTTTCCCGGCCAGTCGTCGCTTACGGTAACGGTTACGCACAGTGACGGTAGGCGGCGAGAGCGACAAGGTCAAGCCGAATGGCAAAAACCGGTCGAAGTCGCCCAGTAACCGGCATTGCCCTTCCCAGCCGATATCTACCCTCCGTCAGAAGCCGACAACCCCCGCTGTAATCGGCTTTCCCGTGCACAGAGCGGGCAAAGTGGGGCTCATCCGCACTCTCGGAACGTTATGGCGGCCGTTGTCTAACGTGATGTAAATCACATCTTTTGTGATCGCCGGGCGGGATCGGCCGGCGGGGGCGCGCGGGCGGCGCGAGATGACCGGAAAGCCGGTTGCCGTGACAGGGGGCCGGAACGTTACGCAGGGGGATGTTCTGCGTGACGGGGTACCGGCAGCCTAGTGACTTTCCGTGTTGACCGTGTTGCCAACAGTTGCAATCGTGCTCCCTGCCGGGGCGGTGGTCTCCCCGCAGGTAGACTGGCTGCGTTGACATCCTTTAAGGACCGTCCCGTGAGACGGGAAAGGAGGTCGTGACTGGTGTGCGCGATGCGACCTGAACCAGTTCACGAGCCGGGCCCGAGTGGTCAAGGACACAGTGGTCAAGGACACAGTGGCCCCGGCGATCCCGGCATTCTCGCCAGTCCGGGGGCGCCCCGCCCAGGTGGCGAAGGCTGGAAGGCAGTACTCACCCCGGAGGAGATCCGGCGCGCGCTGACGCGTATCGCGCACGAGATCCTGGAACGCACGCACGGCGGCGAAGGGGTTGTCCTGCTCGGCATCCCCACCCGCGGCGTCTACCTGGCCCGCCGCCTGGCCACGCGGATCGGGGAGTTCGAGGGCACCACCGCGCCCGTCGGCTCGCTCGACGTCACCATGCACCGCGACGACCTGCGGCTGCGCCCGGCCCGCGCGCTCCAGCGCACCCAGGTGCCGCCCGACGGGGTGGACGGCAAGACGGTCGTCCTCGTCGATGACGTGCTCTTCTCCGGCCGGACGATCCGCGCCGCCCTCGACGCGCTGACCGCCCTCGGCCGGCCG
>JAWWPV010000139.1:0-8864 GCA_033854775.1 Trebonia sp. | reverse complement strand
AGGGGCGGCTTGACGTGCCGGGGGCGGTGCTCTCGGCCGCCAGCGCGGCCCTGCTCGCCTGGGGCCTCGTCCGGGTCGGCGGGTCCGGCTGGGGCGACCCGCTCGGGCTCGCCGGCGTGCTTGGCGGGCTCGCGGTGCTCACCGGGTTCGTCGCCTGGGAACGGCGGGCGGCGTCGCCGATGCTGCCGCTGCGGCTCTTCCGGGTGCGGACCTTCGCGGCGGCCAACGTCACCGGGTTCATGTCGTTCGCCGCGATCATGTCGGCGGCCTTCCTCACCGCGCAGTACTTCCAGCTTGGCCTCGGGTACTCGCCGCTGACGGCCGGGCTGCGCTTGCTGCCGTGGACGGCGACGCCGATGATCGTCGCGCCCTTGGCCGGGGCGCTGGCGGACCGGATCGGCACGAGGCCGCTGCTGGTCGTCGGGCTGACCCTGCAAGCGGGCGGCCTGGCCTGGGTCGCGCTGCTCGCGTCGGCGGGACCGGCTGGGTACGGGCGGTACGTGGTGCCCTTCGTGGTCGCGGGTGTCGGCATCTCGATGACGATCCCGACGGTGCCGACCGCCGCGCTCAGCGCGGTGCCACCCGCGGACGTCGGGCAAGCCTCCGGGGTGAACAACACCATGCAGCGGTTCGGCGCCGCATTCGGGATCGCGCTGGTGAGCGCCGTGTTCGCCGCCCACGGGCACCTGGGGACCGCGGCCTCGTTCACCGCCGGGTACCGGCCGGCCATGCTCTGGGCGGCCGGGCTGTCGCTGCTCGGCGCGATCGCGGCCACGGCCGTCAGCGGACGCCGGCCCAGCGCAGGGGTCGCGCCCACTGAAGCGCCGGCCGAGTTCCCCGGCCACGCGCGGTCAGTGGGGTAGGCGTCGTCGCCGACGGGGACGCCTGACCTTGGTCCGTGCTGGCCCGAGCCCGGTGGGCCCTAGGGGCAGGGCCAGATCACGGGTCCGGAGATTGGGGATCTTACCGCTGACCACGGGACGGGTGCGTCGTAGAGTTCGTGGCATGACGACTCCTGAGATTCCTGACTCGCACAAGGGCCTGCTCAGCGCGCAGGTCGGCGTGCTCGGCACCATTGGGGCGAGCGGGCGGCCGCAGCTGTCCGCTACCTGGTTCGTCGCCGAGGGCGACACCGTCAAGATCTCGCTGAACACCACCCGGCAGAAGGTGAAGAACCTCCAGGCGGACCCCAAGGTCAGCTTCCTCATCCTTGACCCGGGGAACCCGTACAAGTACATCGAGCTGCGCGGCGACGCGGAGATCAGCCCGGACGACGATTACGCGTTCGCCGACACGGTTGGCGCCAAGTACGGCGGCGACCTTCGCGAGAGGGACCAGCCCGGCGAGGCCCGCGTGGTCGTGACGATCAAGCCAGCGCGAGTCATCACCTGGGGCTGAGGCGAGCACTGACAGTGTTAGCGGCAATGGTGTGATGCGAGGGCCACGGGAGACCGGCGGCCCTCGCGGCTTTCAGGGGAATGGAGCGCGGGAGAGTAAGCCGAATCCGTTCGGGATAATCGTGTTTTTCAGGCTTTTGACCGTCGAAGTCAGTCGCCGTGCTCGCCTAGCCAGTGGGCCAGCTTGCCCGCGCGGCTGACCGCGCGGAGGCGGCGTTCCGTCCGGGCGCGGGCGGCGGCGGGGACGACGATGAGCAGGCGGTCCCCGGTGCGCAGCACCGTGGTCTGGGCGGGCACCAGGCCGTGGCCGTCGCGGACGATCAGCGCGATGTTGGCCTCGGCGGGCAGCCTGAGCTCGAAGATCTCCACGCCGTGCAGCTTGGAGCCGTCGGGGACCTGCGCCTGGAGCCGGTCGGCGTGCAGGTCATCGAGCGGGGCGGCGTCCACGATGATTTCCAGGGGTTCCGCGGGGGCGGTGACGTCGAGCTTCCTGGCCATCCAGGGCAGGGTGGGGCCCTGGAGCAGGGTGAACGCCACGACGATGACGAAGACCTGGTCGAATATCCGGGCCGCGCCCGGCACGCCGGCGCTGAGCGGAATCGTGGCGAGGACGATCGGCACCGCGCCGCGCAGCCCGGCCCAGGAGAGGAACGCCTGCTGGCGGAGCGGCAGCCGGAACGGGAGCGTGGCGGCGAGGACCGCGACCGGGCGGGCGATCAGCGCGAGGATCGCGCCGACCGCCAGCGCGGGCAGTATCTGGGCGGGGAGTCTGGACGGCGAGGCGAGCAGGCCGAGCATGACGAAGAGGCCGATCTGGGCGAGCCAGCCGACGCCTTCGGCGAAGCCCCTGGTCGCCGGGCCGTGCGGGAGCCTGACGTTGCCGAGGAGGACGGCGGCGGCGTAGACGGCGAGGAACCCGCTCGCCCTGGCCAGGTCGGCGGCGCCGTAGCCGACGACGATGAGCGCGAGCACGGCGACCGGGTAAAGGCCGGTGGCGGGCAGCGCCACCTTCCTGAGGAAGAGCATGCCGAGGAGGCCGACCGCGACGCCGATCGCCGCACCGCCGGCCAGTTCCCATGCGACCTCGCCGATGACGGTCAGCGGGGCCGTGCCGTGGGCTCCGTGCTGGCTGAGCAGGGTGACCGCGAGCACGGACGGCGCGTCGTTCAGGCCCGACTCGCCCTCGAGCATCCCGGACAGGATCGGCGGGAGCGGGAGCCTTCTCAGCACCGAGAAGACCGCGGCCGCGTCGGTGGGCGCGAGGACCGCGCCGAGCAGCAGGGCCTCCCGCCAGCCAAGGCCGAGCAGCCAGTGCGTGCACGCGGCGACCACGCCGGTGCTGACGACGACGCCTATCGTCGCCAGCGCGATCGCGGCGGGGGCGGCGCGTCTGGCGTGCGCCCAGTTGGTGGTGAGCCCGCCTTCCGCCAGGATCAGCACGAGCGCGCCAAGCCCAAGCGTCTCGGTGAGGTTCGCGCTGTCGAACCTGATGCCGAGCCCGCTTTCGCCGAGCGCCAGGCCGAGCCCGAGGAAGACAAGCAGGGCGGGCAGGCCGGCGCTGTGCGCCAGCCGGGCCGCCACGATGGCCGCGAGGACCGTGGCCGCCCCGACTAGCAGGTCGAGTCCGAGGGCGCCCGCTGTCACACCTTTAAGTATCAGGGCTGGTCGTGGAGGTCTTGTGAAGGCCCGCGCACGGGGGCGACCACCGGGTGACCGTCGCTGCCGGTGATGACGTTCACCCTGGCCGCGTAGACGGACTCGATCAACGGGGCGGTGAGCACGGTCTGCGGGTTTCCCGCGGCCACCACCCGGCCGCCGTCCAGCATGACCAGCGCGTCCGCGTACTGGCCGGCCACGGTCAGGTCGTGCAGCGTGGACACCACGGTGAGCCCGGCGGCCCTGCGCAGGTCATCGACGAGTTCGAGTACCTGCTGCTCGTGGCCTACGTCGAGCATCGAGGTCGGCTCGTCGAGCAGCAGCACCCGCGGATCGCCGGCGAGCGCGCGGGCGAGGACCGCCCGCTGCCGCTCGCCGCCGGACAGCCGGGCCAGACGGCGTTGCGCGAACTGTGTCATGTCCAGGCGGGCCATGGCGGCCGTTACGCGCTCCCGGTCGCGCCGCCCCGGCGTCGCCAGGTAGCCGAGGTGCGGGGTCCGGCCGAGCATGACGTACTGCTCGACCGTGAGGTCGGGCGGCAGTGTTGGCTCCTGGGGGACGTAAGCGAGCATCCTGGCCCGCT
The DNA here is from genome assembly GCA_033854775.1 of Trebonia sp. Taxonomy (GTDB): domain Bacteria; phylum Actinomycetota; class Actinomycetes; order Streptosporangiales; family Streptosporangiaceae; genus Trebonia. The sequence goes on along the minus strand of JAWWPV010000139.1, from coordinate 5,228 downwards.
CCTTGCCCTTCATCGTCTTGGCGTCGACCGCGTCGAGCGTGATCGTGCCCCCGTAGGGGGCCAGGCCCGCCATGGCGCGGATCAGGGTGGACTTCCCCGCCCCGTTCGGGCCGATGAGCGCGAGCCAGCCGCCGCCCCTGACCGCGCAGCTGACTGCCTTGACGACTGGTGTCCGGTCGAGGGTGACGGTCACGTCGACGGCGGCCAGGTCGGTCACTCGTTGCCCCCTTGACTAGGTGTCGACATGACTGGTGCCGCGCAGCACCCAGACGAACGCGGGCGCGCCGACGAACGCGGTGACCACGCCGATCGGCAGCTCCGCCGGGGAGAGCACCGTGCGGGCCAGGGTGTCGGCGAGGACGAGGAAGCCGGCCCCCAGGAGCAGGGACAGCGGGAGCACGCCGGTGTAGGCCGGGCCCGCCAGCCTGCGCGCGACGTGCGGGATGACGATGCCGACGAAGCCGATCAGGCCGCTCACCGCGACCGCGCTCGCGGCGGCGAGGGCGCTGGCCGAGACGACGATCGCCCTGGTGAGGCCCGGGCGCAGGCCAAGCGCCCTGGCCTCCTCATCGCCGACGGCGAGCACGTCCAGGTGCCTGCCGTGCAGCAGCAGGACGGCCGAGCTGACCGCGGCGTAGGGCAGGATCGTCGTCACCTGCTGCCAGGACGCGGCCGACAGCGAGCCGAGGAGCCAGCTGTAGACCGCCTGGATGTCGGACGAGGAGCGCTGGAGGACGAACGTCTGGGCGGCGGTAAGGAAGCTGCCGACGGCGATCCCGGCGAGCAGCAGCGTCGCGACGCCGTCGCTGAGCACGGTGTGCCTGCTGGCGGCGGCCCCGGTGGCGTAGGCGACCGCGACCCCGGCGAGGGAGCCGACGAACGCGGCGACCGGGACGACCTGCGGGCCAGCGCCGCCGAGGTAGACGATCGCGAGCGTGGCGCCGAGGCCGGCCCCGGCGGACGCGCCGAGCATCCCGGAATCGACGAGCGGGTTGCGGAACACGCCCTGGTAGCCGGCGCCGGCCAGCGCGAGCAGGCCGCCGACCAGCGCGCCGAGCACCACGCGGGGCAGCCTGATCTGGAACAGGACCGCCTTGTCCAGCGGGTCGAGGCTGGTCGGGAGGTGGAGGAACGGCACGGCCTTGTCGATGAGCGCGGCGGCCGTCGCCAGCGGGTTCAGGTCGGCCGCGCCCACGAACGCGGCGACCAGCGCCGCGACGACCAGGAAGGCCGCCGCGGCGCCGAGCGCGGTGCGTCTTCTCACGCCGGCTACTTTGCTGCCTGCTCGACCGCCTGGGCGATCTCGGCGACCAGCTCGGGGAGGCGCGGGCCCCAGCGCGACGCGATGTCGTCGTTCAGGCCGATGACCTCGCTGTGTTGCACCGCGGGGATGCCCGACCAGCCCGGGCGCTTCGCGACGATGGCCGGGGCCTGGCCGCCGTCGGCGGCCTGGTTGTCGGCGAGGAAGATGATCTGCGGCTTGGCGGTGACGATGTACTCCTGGGACAGCTCGGGGTAGCCGGCGTCGGCCGCCTTGCTCGCCTTGTCGGCGACGTTCTTCAGCCCGAACAGGCCGACCACCTGGCCGATGAACGTGGATGAGGTCGCCGAGTAGTACGGGTTGGCGCTCAGCTCGTAGTAGTAGGTCAGGCCCTGGTGACTGGTGCCCGCCTGCTTGACGTCGGCGGCGATCTGCCGCTTCATGCCGGTGGCCACGGTCACCGCCTGGGCGGCGTGGCCGGTCGCCTGGCCGACCTGCTCGATCTGCGCGTACGCCGCGGCGATGGTGGCGACCGCGGGCTCGATCAGGACGGGGATGCCCAGCTTGGTCATTCCAGCGACGAGGCCGCCGGAGTCCTGCGAGGCGATGACCAGGGACGGGTTGTACTTCGCGATCGCCTCGATGTTCGGGGTGAGGCCGGACAGGCCGGTCTTCGGCACCCCGGCGGGGTAATCGGAGTCCTGGTCGACGGCGACGACCTGGCTGCCCGCGCCGACCGCGTACAGGTCCTCGGTGGCCGTCGCGGACAGCGAGACGATCCGCGTGGGGTAGCTCTTAAGAGTGACCGCGCCGTCGCCGGCCTTGACGGTCACCGGGAAGGCGGCGGCCTTCGCGGACGCGGTGCCCGCCGGGCTGCTAGTGCTTGCTGATGTCGTAGTGCCTGCTGATGTCGTGCTGCTTGCGGATGAGCCGCAGCCCGCTAGGGCCGTGGCGCAGGCGGCGCAGGCGGCGCCGGTGGCCAGGACCGCCACGAGGCGCAGGGGGGTTCTCATTAGGGGTTACTTCCTCCCGATAGGCGGGAAGGAAGGCGAGACCGTCGGCCGCCGTGGCGGCCGGGACGGATCGCCCTTCCCACGAGGGCCGATATCGTCTAACGCGCCGGAGTCGACCTGGCTTAGGGCCCGGGTGAGCGGGCTCATCACAGTTGCGGGACAGCGCCGGAATGGCCTCGCGGGGCGAGGCGGCACCGGCTTCGCTACCTAGCGCGCCGTCAGCCTGTGGGGGGACGTCCCGTAGGGGGATGACCTTTAAGGCTGGCGCCTTGTAATCTAACACGCGGCTTACCAGGCACGGCCCACGAGCAGGAGCGCGGGACGGCGAATGCGAGCAGGCAGAGGGGCCGGGTACGGGGATGCGGGAGCGAGTCAGGCGGCGGATATTTCCGCTTATCGCATCGGTGGGCCTCATCCTGATCGGGATGTACACCACCACCTGGGGCTCGACGCTGATCGGCCGGACGGAATGGGCGCTCCCCTACGACCTGTGGGGAACGCTGATCGCCACGACCCGGCTCGCGCACGGGAACATCGGCGGCCTCTACGCGCCACCCACCGGGCTGATCTCGCTGCCAGGCGCGGCGGTCATCCTGCTGCCCTGCGCGGCCGTGATCTCGGCGCTCGGCCTGTCGCTCAACATCCCAGGCCCGCATAACCTGCACCCGGCGGCCTGGCTGGTTGCCGGGCCGTACCAGATCGCGCTGTGCTGCGTCACCCTCTTCGCCGCCGACGCACTGGCGGAGCAGCTCGGCGTGCGGTTCTGGAAGCGCGGGCTGCTTGCCGCCGCGAGCGTCGGCATCCTGTGGTCGGTCTCCGCCCGCTGGGGCCATCCGGAGGACGCGGTCGCCGTCGGGCTGCTGCTTTACGCGGTCCTTGCGCAAAGCAGGGGGCGGCTCGGCCTCGCGGGCTGGCTGGCCGGCGCGGCGGTCTGCGTTCAGCCACTGGTGCTGCTCGCGCTGCCGGTGATGCTCGCGGTACTGCCGTGGCGTCGCATGGTGCCGTTCCTCGTCCGCACGGCGCTCCCCTCGGCGGTGCTGCTTGGCGTGACGGCGATCGCCAACTGGCACGACACCTGCACGTCGGTGACCAGCCAGCCCGACTCCCCGGTCATCAACCACCCGACGGCGTGGACCTCGCTCGCCCCGCACCTGGCCAACCAGAACGTCGCGGCGGGGCCGTTCCGGCTGGCCACGATCGCGCTCGCCTGCCTGTGCGCGCTGGCGATCCGCCGCCGCTGGCAGGCCAGGGAAGCCGCCGGCGCGAACGGAGAAATATCCGGTCCGGGGGACACGGCCACCTGGTCAGCGGCACTGCTCACCGATGTGCTCTGGTGGGTCGCCCTCACGCTGGCGCTCCGCTCGTTCTTCGAGCCGGTGATGGTCTCGTACTACCCGTGGCCGCCGATGGCGGTCGCGCTGATCCCGGCCGCCACGCTGAGCTGGCCGCGGCTGGTCGCCGCCGGCGTGCTGGCCGGCGGGCTCACGGCCGCTGCCCAGGGCCCGTCGCACGCCGTCTGGATCTGGTGGGCACCGATCGTCGCGGGCCTGGTCGTCTTGCTGGCTCTCGCCCGCCGCGGGGCGAGCATCCGCCCCGCACCGCTCGTTCGCGAGCCGGTCGGAAACGCGGATTTCCCACCTTTCCTGCCACGCCGGGCGAGGGCAGACCATGATCATGAAGGATTTGCAGGTTATTAGCTGCTTTTCCTTCACGAAAGAAGAAAGTCTTCCCGTTCATCGTCGCCGCGCGAGGCGCCGCAGGTCCTGCTCCCTGCCGATTTCATGAAATGTCCGGAATTTCGAGGCGGGTTTTGCGGCCGAAATTCCGGACAGACACCCCGCCCGGCAGGTCACCTGACGAACGGCGGGGAGAGTGGTTCTAGGGCCGGGCGCTTGGCGGACACGCCGTCGCCCGAGGAAGTGCCGTGCAGGCGGCGGCTGATCCACGGGGCCAGGTACTCCTTCGCCCAGCGGGCGTCCTGGCGGCGGGCGGCCAGCCAGGCGGCCCGGGTCACGGCGGCCCCGGCCAAGGCGGGCATCGGGGTCGGCGGCGGGTCCGCGGCCAGCGGGGCGCGCCAGTCCTCGGTGACCGGGACGCCGAGGACCTCGCACGCACGCAGCGCCACCCGCTGGTGCGACTGCGCGGTCAGGTGCAGCCGGTCCGGCGACCACGCGGCGGGAGAACGCAGGAACCGCATCGACCACAGGTCGACCAGGTAGCAGTCGCGCGCGTCAGCGATGCCCCGCAGGTGCATGTTGTAGGTGCCGATCCGGCCGCGCAGCAGCCTGAGCACCGGGACGGCGACCGGGTCGAAGCCCGTGAACATCAGCACCTGGGCCCCCGAGGCGCGCAGCCGGGCGACGGCCGCGTCGAAAAGCTCCGCGAGCACGTCCGGGTCGGCCCCCGGCCGCAGGATGTCGTTGCCGCCGCCGGCGATCGAGATCAGGCCCGGTGACATGGCCGCCGCGGCGGGCACCTGCTCCGCCACGATCTGGCGCAGCACCTTGCCGCGGACCGCCAGGTTGGCGTAGCGCAGGCCAGGGTACTCGGCGGCGAGCAGCCCGGCCAGCCGGTCGGCCCAGCCACGAAAGCCGCCGCCGGGCGCGACGTCGTTGAGCCCCTCGGTGAAACTGTCCCCAATCGCCACGAAGGACGCTTCTCCGGGGGATTGCGGGAATAGCTTGTCGTCCATAGGTCATCCATCATGCCAGGACACCTTGGGACACCGACGGATTGCGTGGTGCAGCAGGCTTGACAGGGTCAGAGTTCACCAGCGCGCCCGGGGCGGCGCGACGCCACAGGCAGGGCATACGTCGTCGCGGAAGACCGATCGCGGGCGGGACGGCCCTGGCGGCGGCGGCACTCGTCGCCGCGGCCTGCTCGGGAACCAGCGTCACCGCCAGCAGCCCGTCGGGCGGGACCGCGCCCGCGGGCGGCGCAAGCGCGGGGAGCAG
>JAWWPV010000138.1:0-3054 GCA_033854775.1 Trebonia sp. | reverse complement strand
GGCCGGCCGGCATCCGGAAGCCGCGGCCGGAGAGGAACAGCCGGGCGACGGCCGGGGCGGAACCCTTCTCGGCCAGCGCCAGCGCGACCGGGGTACCGAGCTGCCCCACGCTGACGTGGGGATCGCTGAACCAGGCCAGGTCCGAAGCGATCGCCAGGTCGGCGTCGGCCAGCAGCCGCAGCCCGGCGCCGAGGCAGGGCCCGTTGACGGCGGCGATCACCGGGACGTCGACGCAGGCGGCGGGGCAGAACTCGATCCGTCCTCGATCGCGCCCGGCCGGGGCGGTCATCGCCTCCAGGTCGGCCACGTCGGCGCCGGCGCAGAACGCCCGCCCGCTGCCGGTGACCACGATGCAGCGGACCCCGGCGTCATGCCGCACCCGCGCCCAGAGCCCGGCCAGCTCACGTTGCAGGCTCAGGCTGAGGGCGTTGAGCCGGCCGGGGCGGTGCAGGGTGACGGTGAGCACGCCGTCGCGCGTCTGCGTGAGCACGTCACCCATGCCGGACCGGCGTCCCGGCCCCGGCCGCGTCCAAGGCGATCTGCCGTATGGCGGCCTTGACGATCTTGCCGGACGCGGTGCGGGCCAGTGGCTCCGTACGGACGACGAACGACTTGGGGCACTTGTAGTCGGCCAGGTAGCTGCGGGCATGGGCGAGCACCCGGTCGCGGTCGAATCCGTCCGGCCCGGCGACGACGACCGCGACCACCTCTTCGCCCCAGCGCGCGGACGGCACACCGACCACCGCCACATCGTCAACCCCGGCGGCGGCGCGCAGCACGTGCTCCACCTCGGCCGGGTAGACGTTCAGGCCACCGGTGATGATCAGGTCCTTCGAGCGTCCCACGATCTCGTAGAACCCGTCCTCGTCGGCGACGGCCAGGTCCCCGGTCCACAGCCAGCCGTCGCGCAGCGCCTGCGCCGTGGCCTGCGGTTCCTTCCAGTAGCCGCGCATGACCGTGGGCCCGCGCAGCACGATCTCGCCTGCCTCGCCGGCTGACGCCGTCTCGCCGCTGGCGGGCGCGACGAGACGGACCTCGGCGTAGAAGCTGGGACGGCCGCACTTGCCGAAGCGGTGCGCGTCTTGCGGGGCCAGGGTGAAACCGGCGCCGGCGGATTCGGTCAGGCCGTATCCCTGCGTCAGCGGGATGCCCCGCTCCAGCCACCCCTGCATCAGGCCACTCGACACCGGTGCCGCGCCGGTGCGGGCCAGCCGGAGCGAGGACAGGTCGGCCGTGGCCCAGCGCGGGTGGTCGAGCAGCCGCTGGCACATCACCGGCACGCCGTGGAACAGCGTCGCCCGCCGCGATTCGACCAGGTCGAACGCGGTGTCGGCGTCGAACGCGGAGATCAGCACGAGCTCGCCGCCGCAGTGCGCGAGGGCGGTGGCGACGTTGAGGCCGCCGGTGAAGCACAACGGCATCGGCGAGATCATGACGTCGTCGTGGGAGTAGTGGTGGATCAAGATGGGATCCATCGAGGTCCACAGGAAGGCGGCCTGGGTGTGCAGCACCGCCCGCGGGGTGCCCGTGCTGCCCGAGGTGAAGAGCAGGAAACCGCCGTCGTCCCCGCCCGACGGCAGCACCCGGTCCCCGCGCGGCCCGTCGTCCGGCCAGTCCGCCCGCCACAGCACCCGGTCCGCGGGCAGCGGGAGGCCGGCGCCGGCCACGAGGCCGGCGAAGCTCTCGTCGACCGCGAGGGCGGCCAGCCCGGCGTGCCCGGCCGCGAACCCGAGCTCACTGGCCGTGTAGCGGATGTTGAGCGGGACGAAGATCGCGCCGATGCGCGAGGCCGCGTGCAGGGTGACGATGAACTCCACGCAGTTCGGCATGAGGCAGCCGACGCGGTCGCCCGCGCTGACGCCGAGGGAGCCGAGGTGCCGCGCGAGCACGTCGACCCGCCGGTCGAGCTCGCTCCAGGTCATGGTCCCGCCGTCACCCGTGACGGCGGGGGACGCGCCCCGCAGGTCCGCCCACTTCCTGACCCACCAGTGAATTCCGTGCACCCTCTCGTCCTCCCGTGACCGGACGGCAGTTCCTGGCCGCGCCTTACAAGCGCGCGCTGAGTCCGCCGTCGACGATGAGGGTCTGGCCGGTGACCCAGCGCGAGTCCTCGCTGGCGAAGAAGAGCAGCGCGCTCGTCAGATCGCGCGGCTGGCCCTGCACGGGGATGGCCGCGCGGGCGACCATCGCCTCCTGGGCGGCAGCGGGGACGGTGGCCAGCGTGGCTTCGGTGAAGACCAGGCCGGGTGCGATCGCGTTGACCGTGATGCCGTGCGGGCCGAGCTCGCGGGCGAAGCCCTGGGTGATGCCGAGCAGGGCGACCTTGCTGACGGCGTAGGCGCCGCCGCCGCCCAGGTAGGCGCCGGCCGAGGCCTGGTTGATGATCCGGCCGTAGTGCTGCGCGATCATCATCGGCGCGAAAGCCTGGGTACAGAGCAGGACGCCCTCGACGTTGACCGCGAACATCTTCCGCCAGTACTCGATGTCCACCTCCAGCTGCGAGTCCAGCCGGATCGAGTGGTAGAGCGCGGCATTGTTCACCAGGACATGCACCGTGCCGAACGCGGAGCGGACGTCGGCCGCCAGTCGCTGCACGCTGCCGGTGTCGCTGACATCCGCGGTGAACGCGGCGGCGTGCCCCTGTTCCTTCTCGATCAGGTCGGCCGTCTCCCCCGCGCCGGCCCGGTTGAGATCAGCGACCGCAACGGCGAAGCCCGCCCGGGCCAGCGCGAGGGCGTACTCTCGCCCGATTCCCCGGCCCGCCCCTGTGACCACCGCCACCCGCCGCTCAGCGCCCACGCCCGTACTCCTTTCCATGATTATGATTATTCGAGATGTTAGCAACGGGAGGCTCTCATGTCACTGCTCCGGCCCCGTTCCGCCGCCCCTCCTTCCCAAAATTCATATGAATGATTATCTTGAATCGCTAGGTACCGTATCGGTGGATGTTTCTGCGGAGGATCGATGACCGAGACCGTCAAAGCCAGCGGGTGTCCCGTCAGCCATACCGACTACACCGAGGCGCGGCCGCTGTTCGAGACTTACGAACTGCTC
>JAWWPV010000137.1:0-4308 GCA_033854775.1 Trebonia sp. | reverse complement strand
GGACTCGGCGGACTGAGTCCCGCGGCACCGGCGCCTACCTGACCTACCTGCTGCCCGCGGCGGTCCTGTTCACCGCGGTGATCGCGGTGCCGCTGGTGATGAACGTCTACACCAGCTTCACCCGGTGGACCGGGGTCGGCCCGCGGCAGTGGGCCGGCCTGGCGAACTACCGCCAGCTGCTGCACGACTCGGAGTTCTGGGCGTCGATGTGGCACACCCTGGCGCTGGTCGCGGCGATGGCGGTGATCCCGACGGTGGTCGGGCTGCTGCTCGCCGCCGCCCTGTTCGACGTGATCGCCAGGCGGTTCAGCCCGCGGGTGGCGAGCCTGCTGCGGGCGTGCATCTACCTGCCGCAGGTGCTGCCGGTCATCGTGGCGGCGATCGTGTGGAGCTGGATCCTCGACCCGCAGTACGGCGCGCTGAACGTCGCGCTGCGCGACGTCGGCCTGGGCTTTCTCGCGCACGACCTGCTCGGTGACCCGAACACCGCGCTGGCGACCGTGATGGCGGTGCTGGTCTGGTTCCAGCTCGGCTACCCGGTGGTGATCTTCATGGCGGGACTGCAGCGGACCGACCCGGCGCTTGGCGAGGCGGCCGAGATTGACGGGGCCACGTGGCGCCAGCGGCTGTGGCGGGTGACCGTGCCGCAGATCAGGCCGGAGATCTACGTGGTCCTGCTGACCTGCACGGTCGCGTCGCTGCGGGCGTTCGGCTGGATATACGCGCTCACCAGCGGCGGTCCCGGCGTGGCGACCCAGGTGCCGTCCTACTACTCGTACCAGAGCTTCTTCACCAACCTCGACGTCGGTTACGGATCCGCGATCGCGACCGTGATGACGCTGATCATCCTGGTGGTAGCCGTGGTGTTCCTATGGCTCCAGCGCAGGCATGCCGGATGAGCGGCGAGCGCGCACGCCACAAGCTCGCACGACGTAGAGGGCCCGCCGCCTGGCTCACGCTGACCGCGCTCGTCGTCGTCGCCGTGGTCATCCTGATCCCGTTCGCGCTGATCGCGCTGAACGCGTTCAAGCCGCCGGCGCAGTACTCCGCGCACGGGCCGCTGAGCTTCCCCGACGGCTTCTACACCGGGGGGATCCAGACCTTCTGGGATACCGCCGACTTCGGCCGTGCGCTGTGGAACAGCATCCTGATCAGCGGCTCCGTCTGCGTCCTCGCGGTGCTGCTGTCAATACTGAACGCCTACGCCCTCGGCATCGGGCGGGTGAAGGGCCGGGCCTGGATCCTCGGCGCGTTCCTCATCGCGAACTTCCTGCCGCAGGAGGGGCTGGTCTACCCGCTCTACGACCTGGCGAAGCAGGCCGGGCTGTACGACACCCAGCTCTCCGTCATCATCATCTTCACCGTCATCCAGGCGGCGTTCGGCACCTACCTGCTGTCCTCGGTGCTGAGTACCTTCCCGAGCGAACTGCTCGAGGCGGCGCGCATGGACGGGGCGGGCCGGGCGCGCATCCTGTGGCGGGTGGTAGTGCCGGTCAGCCGGCCGACCCTCGGCGTCCTGCTCGTGTTCTTCTTCATCTGGACCTGGAACGAGTTCTTCCTGCCGCTGGTCTTCCTGGTCTCGAACCAGAACCAGACCGTGCCCGTCGCGCTCGGCACGCTGGCGGGCCAGCACATCATGAACCCGCTGACCACCAGCGGCGCGGCGCTGCTCGGGGTGTTCCCCACCGTCATCTTCTTCCTCATCTTCCAGCGGACGCTGACCCGCGGCGTCACCGTCGGCGCCGTCAAGTAACCAGGACAGGAAAGGCGAACCCCGCGCATGAAGTTCACCGATGGCCGCTGGCTGCTGCGTCCCGGCGTTGAGGCGTTCCACCCGGTCGAGGTGCTCGACGCCGAGGCCGGCCCGGGCACGCTCGTCGTCCGGGCCGCGGTCCGCTCGATCAGGCACCGCGGTGACCTGCTCAAGGGGCCGATGATCACGCTCACGCTGAGCGCGCCGGCCCCGGATGTCATCGCGGTGAACATCACTCACCTCACCGGGCAGGTACGCCGTCCGCCCGCGTTCGCGATCGAGGAGACCGCGCTCGCTAGCGAAGACTGCGCTAGCGAGGACAGGGGGTCGACGGCGGCGCGGTCCTTCCGCGATGGCGAGTGGTGGGTGCTCACCTCGGGCGAGCTGTCCGCGCGGGTGCGGGCCGGCGCGGACTGGCGGCTGGAGTTCCGTGCGGGCGGCAGGCTGCTCACCGCGAGCGAGACGGGGGCCACGGCACTCATCAACACGGGGATCGTGACCACCGCCGCCAGTGAGCGCGTTCCTGACGGCGGCCACTACATACGCGAGCAGCTCAGCCTCGGCCCGGACACCGCCGTGTACGGGCTGGGCGAGCGGTTCGGGCCGCTGGTCAAGAATGGCCAGGTCGTCGACATCTGGAACGCGGACGGGGGAACCGGCAGCGAGCAGGCGTACAAGAACGTCCCGTTCTGCCTCACTAACGCCGGCTACGGCGTGTTCGTGAACGACCCGGGCCGGGTGTCGTTCGAGGTCGCTTCCGAGGCGGTCTCCCGGCTCCAGTTCAGCGTGGCCGGGCAGTCGCTTGAGTACCTGGTGATCTACGGCCCGGAGCCGAAGGCCATCCTGCGCAACTACACGGCGCTGACCGGGCGGCCCCCCGCGCTGCCCGCCTGGTCGTTCGGCCTGTGGCTGTCTACCTCGTTCACCACGTCCTACGACGAGGCCACGGTCACCAGCTTCATCGACGGCATGGCCGAGCGCGGGCTCCCGCTGTCGGTCTTCCACTTCGACACCTTCTGGATGCGCGAGTTCCACTGGTGCGACTTCGAGTGGAACCCGCAGGTGTTCCCCGACCCGGCGGGCATGCTGGCCCGGCTCAAGGCAAGGGGCCTGCGGATCTGCGTCTGGATCAACCCCTACATCGCCCAGCAGTCGGCACTGTTCGATGAGGGCAAGGCGCAGGGCTACCTGCTGCGGCGAAGCTCCGGTGACGTGTGGCAGACCGATCTGTGGCAGCCGGGGATGGCCGTGGTCGACTTCACCAACCCGGCGGCCCGTGACTGGTACGCGGCCAAGCTTGACGCGCTGCTCGCCATGGGCGTGGACTGCTTCAAGTCGGACTTCGGCGAGCGGATCCCGGTCGAGGACGTCGGGTACTTCGACGGCTCGGACCCCGCGCGGATGCACAACTACTACAGCTACCTGTACAACCAGACCGTCTTCGAGCTGTTGCGCAAGCGCCGCGGCGACGGGGAGGCGGTCCTCTTCGCGCGCTCGGCCACCGCGGGGTCGCAGCGGTTTCCCGTGCACTGGGGCGGCGACTGCGACGCGACGTTCGAGGCGATGGCGCAGATGCTGCGCGGCGGCCTGTCGCTCGGCATGTCCGGGTTCGGCTACTGGAGCCACGACATCGGCGGCTTCGAGGGGACACCGGACGCCGCCGTGTACAAGCGGTGGATCGCGTTCGGCCTGCTGTCCTCGCACAGCCGCCTGCACGGCAGCGGCTCCTACCGGGTGCCATGGCTGTTCGATGAGGAGGCGGTGGACGTGCTGCGCACGTTCACCGGGCTCAAGATGCGGCTGATGCCCTACCTGCTCGACGCCGCACGCCAGGTGACCGAGAACGGGACCCCGATGATGCGGGCGATGGCGCTCGCGTTCCCCGACGACCCGGCGTGCACGTACCTGGACCGCCAGTACATGCTCGGCGATGACCTGCTCGTCGCACCCGTGCTCGCAGAAAGCGGCGAGGTGTCGTATTACGTGCCGGCCGGCACGTGGACGCACTTCCTGACCGGCGAGCAGGTCACCGGCCCGCGCTGGGTCACCGAGCGGCACGGGTTCCGCAGCGTCCCGCTGCTTGTCCGGCCGGGCGCTGTCATCCCGGTGGGCGCCGTCGACGACCGGCCGGACTACGACTACGCCGACGGCGTGACGTTGCGGCTCTACCAGATCCCCGACGGCGCCCGGGTGACGACGGTCATCTCACCCGGCGGCCAGGAGTTCGTCACCACCCGGGCGGGGAACGTGATCCGGGTCGCGGCCGCCAGTGCCGGGAATACTGCCGGGGACTGGCAGGCCTGGCATGACGGGCGGATCATCCGCGGCCGCTCCGGCGCGGCCGAGTTCACCGTGTTACCGGGCCAGAAAACCGTTTGCCCGAGGAGAGTAAGCCGCTTCCGTTCGGAAGAATCAAAGCTTTTATCCCGAACGGATGAGGCTGACTCGGTCCGTTAGCTCCCTTCCTTCAGGTCGTGCGGCCACCCGCGTGGCCAGCACGAACGCGCGGTCCGCGTGGCACCATTGCCCCGTGACGTGCAGGCCGGCGTCCGCGG
>JAWWPV010000136.1:0-3273 GCA_033854775.1 Trebonia sp. | reverse complement strand
GGTCGCGGACCACGTCTGCGGTGATCTCGATCTCCGTGTCGGTCATACGAAGTCACAGTACTGAGGCGGCAAGCGGAGCGGCTCTCGCCCTCCGGAACATCTCAATGTTCCCTCCGACGTCACCAATTCTGCTGCCGCACCTGGCCGGGGTGATCGTCGAGGACGTCGCTGTCGCGACCGGGCTGCTGCTCGTGGCGGCCCGGGGGAGGGAGGGCGCGGCTGCTTGCCCGAAGTGCGGGACGGCGTCGGGCCGGGTCCACAGCCGCTACTCCAGGCGGCTGGCCGACTCCGCGGCCGGCGCTGCCCATGGCGGTACGGCGGAGTGAACTGCCGGCGGGCGGGTAGCGGGTGCGGGTGATGTCTGCTGGTTTGGGTGTTGCCTTCTGCCGGGCGCGGGGACCCTGCGGGCCGGTACGGTCGTGTCTAGTGCGCCGTGGTGGCGGCTGGCGGAGGTGGCAGGGTGGCGGCTGGGGCGGATGCGCAGATCACGGAGCTGGCCGTGGATGATCATGCCTGCCTGACGTTCGGGGAGGAGGAAGAGCTCCTCGACCTGACGGCCGCGTTCGTCCGTGACGGGCTGGCCGCGGGCCTGCGGGTGGTGTGGCTGAGCGACGCCGCCCCTCAGCAGGCGGCCGGCGAGCTGGAGCGGCGCGGCATCCAGGCTAAGCAGGCACTGGAGCGGGGGCAGCTGGCCGCGACCGGGAGCGAGGGGCTGCTGACGGGGCAGGCGTTCCGCGCGGACGCGGCTGTGGGGTGGCTGGCCCGGCAGGTGGAGTCGTCGCGGCAGGCGGGGTTCCCGGGGCTGCGGGTGGCGGTGGACATGGGGTGGGCGCTGCGGCCGGTGAGCGGGGTCGAGGAGCTGCCCCGGTTCGAGGAGGGCATCACCGGGATGCTCGGCGGCGGGACGGCGTCGGTGCTGTGCCAGTATGACCGGGGCCGGTTCGACCCGGTGACGCTGGCGTCGGTGGCGCAGTTCCACACCCGGTCGGTGGCGGCGGCGACCTATTACGCGGACGCGGTGCTGCGGATCTGCCGCCAGTACGCCCCGCCCGGGATCCGGATCGCCGGCGAGATCGACTACCACGCCGAGGAGCCCCTGGCGCTGGCGCTGGCCGAGGCGGTCCGCTTGGACGGCGACGTCACGCTCAACATGGCCGCGCTCGCGTTCGCCGACGCCCCGTGCACCGCGATGATCGCCGACGCGGTCCGCACCATGGCCGCCTCCCGCGCCGTGGTCCTGCAGTGCCGGCCCGCGGTCGCCGCCAGGCTCGCCCGGCTCGGCGTCGCCGGGCTTGCCCGCGTCAGGCTGGTGAGCCCAAGTGACGGGTGAACGGAGCAGACGGGAGGAGACCGTGCCGGAGCCGCCCGGGGCCATGCCGCCCCGCCCCGCGCGCCTGGAGCAGGAATTCGACGACGGGTCGCTGTACGCGCTGCGGTCCGCCGTCGCCGCCCACGCCGCCGCCGCCGGGATGCCCCCCGGCCGGGTCTACGACGTGGTGGCCGCCGCCCACGAGATGGCCGCCAACGCCGTCCGGCACGGCGCCGGGCACGGCCGCCTGCGGCTGCAGGCCGCCGACGGCGTCCTGACCTGCCAGGTCAGCGACGACGGCCCCGCCGCACCCGATCAGGGCGACACCCCGGGCGCCGCCCCGGCCCCGTGGCCGGCCGAGCACAGCCACGGCCTGTGGGTGATCGAGCAGGTCGCCGACCACTTCACCATCGACCGCGGCCCGGCCGGCACCACCGCCACCGCCACCTTCGCCCTCAGCCCCCGCAGCTAACCCCGAGGGCCGGACCGCACCCGGCCTGACCCGCCCGAAGGTTCCCGGGGGCGCCTGCCAGGCGCGCTGACGCTCACCAAGATCCGGCGCGGCAGCAACGCGCTGCCCGAGATCCCAATCGTGGCCTATCAAGCACTGGATAGGCATCAGCCGGCATCTTTGCAGCGTAATGACCAGCTTCAGCGAGAAGGTGCCGGACGGTTAAAGGCGCAGCGAAAAATTTACACGGAATGACCACCAGTCGCCGTCAAATTGTAGGAGCATCTGGGAGATTCAGCTCGCCGTTGGATCGCGGGAAGGGCGGACCCGGGATTCAGGCATCGAATGGAGACCATATGCACCGTCGGAGACACCACCGGCGACTGCGCCTGATCGGGTCACTCGCAGTTGGCATCGCTGCCATGATCACGGCGCTCGGCACAGCACAGCCAGGTTCAGCTGCCACAACCGGAGCTCATCCGTTGCAGGGAGCGGCCGCGCGCCAGTCAGCGCTGTACGGCTTCCTCAAAACGGGCACGTCCGCCACGGCCAGCCCGGCCGTCACCCCGGCCGTCACCCCGACCGCTCCGACCAACACCCACCAGGGTGATGACGGCGACCTCGCGAACACGATGGCCGCCTACAACGCGGAGCGTAGCGCGCCGGCCGGGTACCTAACCGGGGACGCGATCGGCGCCGCCGCGCAGCAGGCCGCGCAGATCGCGTCGACGCCGGGCAAGTGGCAGCAGTTCACCACCCAGGCGTACAACGGCCAGCCGGCCAATTACACCGACCCGTTCTGGTCGAACGTCGGCGCCGGCTTCTCCCTCGTCGGTGGCCGGGTCACGGCGCTGGCGGCCACTCCGGACGGTGCCTGGTTCGCGGGCGCGGCCGACGGCGGCGTGTGGCGCTCCCGTGACCAGGGCGCGCACTGGACCCCGGTCACCGACAACCTGCCCGACATGTCCACTGGCGCCCTCGCGGTCGATCCGGTGAACGGCTCGCTGTGGCTGGGCACCGGCGAGGCCAATGAGTCGCAGGACTCTTACCAGGGCGACGGCGTTTGGGTCAGTACCAACGACGGCAATTCCTGGAAGGAGGTGGGCGGCCAGGCCGATCCGATCGGGCCGCGCACGATCTTCCGCATCGCCTTCGACCCGTCCGGTGACGCGTACGCGGCCACGAACAACGGCTTGTTCCGCTGGGACGCGTCCAAGCACCAGTGGTCCGAGGTTCTCGACCCGGCCGGCCCGACAGATTTTCCGCCCTATGACCAGCAGGTGACCGACGTCGCGGTTGTCCCCGGGACGGGCGGCAAGGACGTCATCACCGCGATCGGCTGGCACGGGCCGGGCAACACGGCCTACAACGGCTTCTATGAATCGACCAACAACGGACAGTCGTTCAGCAAGGTCACGCCGACCGGGGGCATCGTCGCCTCCGACATCGGCCGCACCACCTTCGCCTACTCGGCGGACGGCAGCAAGCTGTACGCGGTCGTCCAGTCGCCCGC
>JAWWPV010000135.1:0-6005 GCA_033854775.1 Trebonia sp. | reverse complement strand
GACGGTCGCGGGCGCCTACCGCCTGCGCCGCGTGCCGGACCCGCAGGTGACCATCGCCGCAATGGGCGCGATCGTCCCCGAGGCGCTCACCGCCGCCGAGCGCCTCGACGCCGCCGGCGTCCGGGCCGACGTCATCTGCGTGACCAGCCCCGGCCTGCTGTTCCAGGCCCTCCGCACCCGGCAAGGCCAGGCCGACGCCCCCGCCTGGATCCTGGACCAGGCATTCCCCGCCTCCCGCGCCACCCCGCTGGTCACCGTCCTCGACGGCCACCCGCACACGCTGGCATTCCTGGCCACCATCAACCACGTGCCCAGCGTCTCCCTCGGCGTGACCCGGTTCGGCCAGTCAGGGTCCCTGCAGGACGTCTACCGCTACCACGGAATCGACACCGACAGCATCATCCGCGCCGCACTCGACGTGGTCAACGACTAAACGCGGGCGCCAGGGCAGCACGCTGACCGGTTACAGGCACGATCCGCGGTCC
Source organism: Trebonia sp. (assembly GCA_033854775.1). GTDB lineage: Bacteria > Actinomycetota > Actinomycetes > Streptosporangiales > Streptosporangiaceae > Trebonia. Next base: position 5,520 of record JAWWPV010000135.1, on the reverse strand, counting down.
TCGCTGTCTCCGATGATGTCGAAGAGCATCCGCCGGAAGGTCTGCACCTGGACTTGGCTGAAGCTGTTCAAGGCCGCTGCCTCGGCGCTGTCGCAGGCGCTGGCCACTTTCGCGCGCAAGGCGTTTCCCGCCTCGGTGATTTCCGGAATTCGTGCACGACGGTCGCGCGGGTCGCTGCGGCGCACGACGAGGCCCATCCGCTCGAGCCGGTCCAACTGGCTCATCAGCGTGGTCTTGTCCAGCCCGAGCGCCTTTGCCAGTTCGACTTGGGTGAGGTTCGGGGTCTTGTCGAGGGCGCTCAGCACGATGTAATCGCGCAGCTGAATTCCATGCTTCTCCGCTTGCTCGCCGGTCGCGCCGCGCATTCGCTGAGCCGCTCGGTGCAGAAGCCAGGTGATTTCCGAGTCGACTGAGGGGCCCGCGCTCGTCGAGCTGGGCGCTAGCCAGTCGGGGGAAGATTGAGTCGGCGACATTGGACTCGTGGTCGTCAGCGCGGCTGCCCGGCGGCCTCGGGAGCCGGGGCAGGTGCCAGCCGGGCGGGCAGGCGAGGGATCCCGTCGTAGGCGTTGCCGTCGTGGGCGGGGACGATCTGCATCACGTCGGCCAGGGCGATCACGCGGAGCAGGCCCTGCCGCACTTGTCCGGGATCGCTGTCAGCGAGCTTGCGCAGCAGCAGCGGCCGTTCAACCCGTCGGCGGATGCCGTCGAGCTGCCAGGTCAGGTCGCCGATGAAGGCGTACCGCTTGCCGGACGGCAGCATGACGAAGACGACCACCGAGCCAGTCGTGTGACCTCCGGCGAGCGCGACGATCACTGAGCCGTCGCCGTACACGTCGAAGCTCGACGCAAAGCCGAGATACGGCGGGCCGTTGAACTCGTATTCGCGGATCTCGTGTCCTGCGGACACGATGCGGAAGACCTTCCCGCCCGGATCTTCGGCCGCGTAGCGCCGTTCACCCGAGTTCATCCAGATAGGTACCCGCAGCTCGTCGAGGCCGCTCACGTGATCCCAGTGAACATGGGTCACCAGCACTCCGAGCAGCCGGCTGCGGTCGTAGCCACTGGCGTCGAGCTGCTCACTCACGGTCTTGGCTGCCTGATGGGGAGCGCGCTGTATCCGCGGGAGCGCCGCGAGGTGGGCCGCGATACCGGAGCCGAAGCCCGCGTCGATCAGCAGGTCGCCCTTCGGGTGCCGCACCAGGATCGCCGTAGCCGCGAAATGGCGCTTGTCGCGGAACGACCCGCCGCGGACCGCGAAGGCCGCCCGGGTTTCGTACGTGCCGGTGGGCAGCTGGTAGATGGCCATGTCTGGCGGCGGGGCGGCCTCAGGAAGAGGCCCGGCCCAGGGAGAAGGCACAGGTAGAGGCGTCATGACTCGACCGTACGACACCAGATAATCTGAGTCAAGACAATTTGAGGTGGCGGAGCATCTCGGTGTGCTCGCCCGCCCCGGGAGCCTGGCGCGGCCCGCGGGCGGGCAGGCCCGGCATCTCCAGCCAGCGCCCTGGGTCCACGTGCGTGACGCCGCGCTCGTCGCGGCCGAGGACGGTCAGCAGGCCATGGTGGATGAGCTGCGCGTCAGCGGTTAGTTCCTGCGCCTGCCGCGCGCGGACAGCGGGAATGCCCGCCGCGTGAGCGCGGGCGATTACCTCGGCCGTCGGCCGGTCTGCGAGCAGCGCCGAGATCCCGGCGGCCAGTGCCTTGTCGCTGGACTCGATCTGGCCCGGTGCCGGGGCCAGCCCGGCATCCGTCAGCGCGGGGAGCTGGCCGGGCACCGCGGCCAGCCTGACCCAGCCGTCGGAGGCCTGGTAAAGCCGGTCGAGGGGCCCTGGCCCGGCAAAGTCCCGGCCGCCCGCCGGATAGCTGCGGCTGCTTCCGGCGGCCTGGGTCAGGAACTCGGACTGGAGCAGGCAGGAGGCGGCGCACAGCGTGACCCCGACATGCTGTCCGCGTCCGAGACGGGTACGGGCCAGCAGCGCGGCGCACGCCCCGAGTGCTGCGAGGCCCGCGGCGAGCACGTCATTGATGGGCACGGTCAGGAACGCGGGGCTGTCGGCCTGGACCGGCCCGCCCTGAGCGCGCATGATGCCGCTCATCGCCTGGATGACCGGGTCAAAGCCGGGCCGGCGACCGAGCGGTCCTGTGTCCCCGAAGGCGCTGATCGACACGGTGACGACCTCCGGGTTGACGGCGGCCAACTGGTCGTACGTGATGCCGAGCCGGCTGGCGACGCCGGCGCGGTAGTTATCCACGACGACGTCCGCGGAGCCGGCGAGGCGGTCGAACATCAGCCGGTCGTCACCTGGCGACAGATCGAGCATCGCGCTGCGCTGGTCGCGGTTGTAAGCGTCGAAGCTGGAACCGCCGCGGCCGCCGTGCGCCACCCGGAACTCATCGCCCAGCGGCGGCCGCTCAACCTTGATTACGTCTGCGCCGAGGTCGGCGAGTAGCGACCCGACGTAGGGGCCCGCGATGATCGTGCCGAGGTCAAGCACGTGCAGACCCGACAGCGGCGGCTGCGGCTCCGATTCCCTCGGCGGGGGCGATGGCTGCCCGCTGGACTGGTGCGGCGGCGGCCTGTCGGCCGCGGACCATAGCGGCTGCAGCCCGGTAATCCCTGGCCAGGAGCTGACAGCAGGCCCGCGGACGCTGACTGGCGTCAGCGAGAAGTCGATAAGCGGGCCGGGCATCACGATCTCCTGGCCCGTGTCGCTGACCGCCTCCACCCGCAGCCCGAGCGCCTTGACCTGGTCGTGGTCCAGCCACCGGCCGGGCTCGTTGACCGGCGCCGCGGGGCAGTCCGCCGCTTCCAGCAGGTCCAGCCACTCGTCCCGAGACCGGGTCGCGAACACCTTCTCCAGCTCGCGGGCGATCCAGGTGAGGTTCTCTGGCAGCCGCAGGTTCCCTGGCTTTCCGGCCACGCGCGGATCCTCGAAGATCCATTGCGCACCAGCAGCGGTCACCCCTCGTTCGATGAAAGCGTTAGAGAATGCCCCGAAAAACAGCCACTGGCCGTCACCGCAGCGGTAGGTCCGGTAGTTGGGCAGGGCCCCGCCAGGACCTCCGGGCCGGTGGATGTGCTGCTCGTCGCGGCCCGCGGTGAAGGTGCCAGGCGAGACCAGCTGGGCGCCGTGAGCGCCGCCCGCTACCGCCAGCGGGGCCAGGGTGAGACCGCGCTGACGGCCGATAAGCAGCGCTACCGCGACCATCGCGGCCCAGATGGCCTGCATGTGCAGGGCCAGCGGGAACAGGCAGTCAACGGGGACGTCCTCCTGCGACGACTGGTTCCAGGCATGGCCGAGCCAGGCGAACAGCAGGCCCGCCGATTCCTGGCCGCCGGGCCACGGCGTCTCGTCGAGCAGATAGGGCGGCATGACCACCCAGAAGCACGGCTCACCGGGCTGGCGCCCGCGATCGATGAGGCGGCGGTAGGTGATGCCTGGCCCGCTGGTGCCGACGAGCAGCACGTCGGCGCCGGCGATCAGCTGATCGAGCACCAGCAGGTCTTCCGCACTTGACGGGTCCGCGGTGACGGCCCGCTTGCCGCGGTCCCACATCGCCCGTCCACGCCGGACGGCTGGGGGAACGGCTCCGGGCGGATGCACTTTGACCACATCGGCACCGAGGTCGGCCAGCAGCATTCCGGCGACGGCACCGGCCACGCTGCCGGTAAGGTCCAGCACGCGCACGCCGGCGAGCGCAGGCTGTTCTTCCGCTGGCGGCAACGAAACCTCCGTTATCTCCGCTTTACTGAACACCTACCTCTCCCGGGACCGCCGTGCAAGCCTCGTCATGACCGTTACGGTGGTGCCCAGAAACGATCAACGCCTGGAGGCACCGGGACGTGAGCATTGAGCAAGAGAAGCAGGTTGCCGCGGAAGCGGCCGCGGAGCTGGTCGAGAACGGCATGATCGTCGGTCTTGGCACCGGCACGACCGTCGCGTACCTGATTCCGGCCCTGGCCAGGCGATCCCTCGACATCGTCTGCGCCGCCACGTCGCCGGCCACCGAGCACGCAGCGCGCGAACTGGGCCTGAGGATCGAGGACGTCACGAGCATCGACCGGTTCGACATCACCATCGACGGCGCCGATCAGATCTCCCCCGCCGGCTGGCTGGTCAAGGGGGGCGGCGGCGCGCACAACCGGGAGAAGATCGTGGCCGGGGCGGCGGACCAGTTCGTCGTTATCGCCGACTCCTCCAAGCCGGTCCCGGCCCTGCACGCCCCTGTCCCCCTTGAGCTGATGTCATTCGGGCTGCGCGCCACCATGCGCCGGGTCGCCCCGGCCGCAGTGCGTGATGTCCCGCTCAGCCCGGACGGTGGCGTGATCGCCGATTACCACGGGCCGGTCGAAGACCCGGCGACGCTGGCCGTCCGGTTGTCATCGACCCCCGGGGTCGTCGCCCACGGCCTGTTCCCGCCGCGGATGGTAGCCATGGTCCTAGTCGGCCGGGGCAAGTCGGCCGACCGGATCGACTTCACACCCGGTAGCTGAACGGGTGCGGCACAGCACCATCTCGTAACAGTGATCGGGTGCGCGCGAAGTACCTACCTGCCATCAAGGTGAGCGGCTGCCACCTGGTTCCGGTGATTCGGACAGCTATGACATTCACTCGCCGGGTTACTGGCCGTGGCGGATGTTGTGTCCCATGTGGGACCATTCGTTCCATCTCTGGCCGCCCGGAGGGAGCAGGTTCTTGGGTGAGCTTGGCAAGGGACCAGGCATCACCTGGTATGACGTTCTCGGGGTCATGCCGGATGCCTCTGCTGAGCAGGTCCAGCGCCAGCACGACTCCAAGGCGAACCTGCTGCGGCCGGAACTCCTGGCGGGCGCGCCTTCGCCGGTCGTCGCCGCGGCCTCACGCGCACGCGAGATTCTCGACGCGGCCCGGCGCGTGCTGGCCGATCCTGCGAGTCGTGCGCGCTACGACGAAGCGGTCGGCATCCGGCGCAGCGGAGGGAGCCTGGCACGGCGCGCGGGCTTCCCTTCTGAGCCCGGATTGGCGCGGGAAGTCGGTTTCATCGCGAGTGACGCGGGAGCCGAGTTGCTCGGCGGCCTGCTGGCGCTGGCTGACTGGCCGGCGCCGCACCCGCGCTCGCCGAGACGGGTCGCGGTGCCGGACGTCAGGGGGCTTTTCTTCAGCGTGTGCCTTGGGGTCACGGGCAAGCTGGCTCTTCGCATCACCACGGTCAGGCTCACTGAGCACCCCATGCCGGTCGACGGCCTTGTCGTCGGCCAATCCCCCGGGCCAGCAGAGCAGGCACGTCGGGGCAGTGCGCTGACGGTTCACGTGTGGCATCCGCCTGCCCGATCTGCTGTTTCAGGGCGGGTCACTCACTGATCAGGGCCGCGCTTGGACAGTTATTCGATTTTGTTGGCGCACCAGAGAATTTCCTCGCCAAATCACCTTCTTGGTAAGGCGGGTGCTCTACCGCTGACCTATACGTGCCGCCGGCATCTGGTTCGCCTAGGTGTCAGGCCAGTTACTCGCGTCGCAAAGGTCAAAATCTCGGTAACGG
>JAWWPV010000134.1:0-3051 GCA_033854775.1 Trebonia sp. | reverse complement strand
CGTGTCTCACCTCGACTTCGACATCGAGTCCAACGAGCAGTACAACAGCTCGGACCTCGCGCTCACCGCGCAGGCGCTCGCCCAGGTCCGGTCGTGGGCCAGCGCCAACGGCAAGCAGCTCACGATCTCCTACACGGTCCCGGTGCTGCCGACCGGGTTCACTTCCACCGGCGAATCCATCCTCACGACCGCGCTGGCCAACGGCTTCACCCCGAACATCGTCAACATCATGACGATGGACTACGGCACCTCGGGGACCGAGATGGGCGCCGCGGCGAACCAGGCGCTCGACGCGGCGGCGAGTCAACTGGAGAGCATCTACGGCATCTCGTCGAGCGCCGCCTATGCGATGCTCGGCAACACCCCGATGATCGGCCAGAACGACACCTCCGGCGAGATCCTTACGCTCGCCGACGCCACCACCGTCGAGTCTCACGCGGCGCAGCAGGGCATCGCCTGGCTCTCGTTCTGGGCTGAGGGACGCGACAACGACGGCTGCCCAGGCAGCACCACCGCGTCGTCGACCTGCAGCGGCATCAGCCAGTCCAACGGCGCCTTCACCGCGGCGTTCCAGTCCTTCACCAGCGGCAGCGGCGGTGGCGGCGGCTCGCCGACCCCGACACCCACCCCGACGCCAACGTCCGGTTCGTGCGCGCCCGCCTGGGTGAACAACACCGCCTACGTCTCGGGCAACGAGGCCTCGTACAACGGCAGCAACTGGACCGCCAGCCAGTGGAACTACGACGAGGTCCCCGGCGGCCCCTCCGGCGCCTGGAACAACGACGGAGCCTGCTGACCGGGCAGTTGTCTCCGGGGGGACGCCCCCGTACCCCCGGGAGTCACCACGGTCCGTTCGGTACCATCCGAATTTTTCCGAACGGACCGTGGCCGGCTCCGTGGGAACCGGACTGCTGATCGCGAGATGAAAGCCGTTCGGCAATCGAAGATGTGTTTGACATGTTTAATGAATCCACATAGCTTGTCGTCATCAATGGCTATAGCACCGGAGGCCGAGTGATGCGACATGCTGAGCTCATCGCAGCCACTGACCTAGGTCTGAGCGCGCGTCAGGGCGATATTGTCCAGTGCATCGAGGATTCCGTTCGGTGCAACGGTTACGTCCCCAGCCTCAGGGAGATCGCCCGGGCGGTGGGACTAAAGAGCACGTCAAGCGTCTCCCACCAGTTGTCGGTTCTGGCCGGGAAGGGCTACCTGACCCGTGAGGCTAGACGGCCGCGCACGGCCGTACTCAGGAACCCCGCCCAGCGTCGGGTCGACCCGGGGTTGGCGGCTCTTGCCGACCAGGGAATGGCGTCAGTGCCGATGGTCGGGCGGATCGCGGCGGGACGGCCGATTCTCGTGGATGAGTCCGTTGAGGACGTCATCCCTCTGCCAAGGCAGTTGGTGGGGGGAGGGGACCTGATCATGCTCACGGTAGTTGGCGAATCGATGATCAACGCCTCGATTGCCGACGGCGACTGGGTGGTCGTCCGTCGCGAGTCTGATATCGAGAACGGCGATATCGTCGCTGCCATGGTCGAAAGCGAAACGTCAGCCGACCGTGAGGCGACAGTTAAGACGTTCAAGAAGGTCGACGGGCATATCTGGCTGATCCCGCACAACCCGGCGTACTCGCCGATCATGGCCGACAACGCGGACATCATCGGCAAGGTCGTCAGCGTCCTGCGACGGCTCTTACGGCCGAAGGCCCCGGACGCGGGACGCATCATGGATATGTGCGTACCCCCTTCCGCTGGTGGACCGGGCTGAGCCCGCGGCGCAGGATCCTCCTCGGGGCGCTTGCCCTTGTCGTTGCCGTGGCCGCCGTCGTCACCGGGGTGCAGGTATCAGGAGGGCCGCCGCAAGCGGTACCCGGGCGGCCGGGCGCGGTGCTGCTCGTTCCCGGGTACGGCGGATCGAGCGGGTCACTGGACGAGCTGGCCGCGCGGATCCGGAGCACCGGGCGGACCGCGATCGTGGTGCCGCTGGCAGGCAACGGCACCGGCGACCTGACGGTGCAGGCCCACGTGCTGGACGGGTACGTGAACCGGGCCATCGGCGCGGGGTCAGGGCCAGTCACCGTGATCGGCTACTCGGCGGGCGGCGTCGTGGCCTGGCTCTGGTACGTCGACTATGGCGGCGCCTCGCGGGCGGGCAAGGTCATTACCCTGGGGTCCCCGCTGCATGGTGCGCGCATCGCGGCAGTGGGCACCGGGTTCGACCCGGGGGAGTGCCCGGCCGCCTGCCAGCAGCTCGTCCCTGGCAGTGCGCTGCTGACCCAGTTGCAGCAGTCCAGGCAGGCGCGGCCGCCCTGGCTGTCACTGTGGAGCACCGATGACCAGACAGTGCAGCCGCCGGATTCGGCGCGGCTGCCCGGTGCGGTGAACGTGCCGCTCCAGTCCGTTTGCCCGGCGGCGGACATCCAGCACAGCCAGCTGCCCACCGCCCCGCTCGTCGTCGGCCTCGTCCTCCGCGCGCTGGCCAGCAACCACGTCACGGCCCCGCCCCCCGGCGACTGCACGGCCCTGCAGTCCCTCGGCTAGGTCGTTATGTCCCTGGTCGCGAAGTTAGCCCAGGCGGCCGCGAGGAACACGACCACGTACACCGCCTGGATGCCGAACCCGCGCTGGATATCCCGCCAGAAGATGGGCTGCCGGAAAAAATCGATCCACGCCAGCCAGTACCGGGTCGGCAGGTACGGCTGCACCGCGCTCGCGGCGTTCAGCGTGACGAGCACCTCACTGGCAACCAGCGTCGCCAGCGCTCCAAGCGCGGCGCCGAGCGCGGAGTCGGTGAACGTGGACAGGAAGATCGCGATGGCGGCCACGCCGAGCATCGAGACGGTGATGAACGCCATCGCGCCGAGGACGCGCTCGACGAGCTCGAGGGTGGTCAGCGGCGCTCCGGACAGCGACGTGATGGCCGCGCCTGCCTGCAGCCCGGCCGTGGGCGCGCCGCCGGCGCCCGGCGCGATCGAACCGGAGAGCCCGCCGGGCGCGGTGCCGACGGCCGCCGCGCGAGAGGGCCCGAGGATCAGCACGCCGGTCGCGT
>JAWWPV010000133.1:0-2661 GCA_033854775.1 Trebonia sp. | reverse complement strand
CTGAACGCGCAGGCGGGAATGCCGGACCGTGAGGACGTGACGCTTGAGTCGCCGTTCGTCGGGCCGGGCATGCGCGGGCGCAGCCGGCTGAGGTACTTTCCCTGCCGCCTGTCGCTGGTCCCTGCCCTGCTGGCCAGCGCCCTGCCGCCGGACGTCGTGCTCGTACAGACGTCAGTGCCGTCGGACGGCACCGTGTCGCTCGGCACGGAGGTGAACGTGCTGCCCGCAGCGATCGAGGCGGTCCGGGCCCGCGGCGGGCTGGTGATCGCCCAGCTCAATCCGCGGGTTCCGTACACCTACGGTGACGCGGAGCTGCCCTGCGACGTTATCGACTACGCGATCGAGGCCGAGGCGCCGCTGCCTTCCCCGCCGGACCGGCCCATGACGGACGCGTCCGCGATCATCGGTGACCGGGTCGCCGCGATCATCGGTGACGGCGCCACAGTGCAGGCCGGCATCGGCGCGGTCCCGGACGCGGTGCTGGCCGGGCTGCACGGCAGGCGGGGGCTGGCGGTGTGGTCGGAGATGTTCAGCGACGGCGTGCTCGGCCTGGCCAAGGCGGGCGCGCTTGACCCCGGCCGGCCGGTCACCGCGTCGTTCGCGTTCGGCAGCGCTGACCTGTATGCCTGGATGGACCGCAACCTGGACGTGCGGATGCTGCGGACCGAGACGGTGAACGACCCGGCACGGATCGCCCGGTGCCAGCGGATGGCGTCGGTCAACAGCGCGCTTCAGGTCGACCTGCTCGCGCAGGCCAACGCGACCTGGGTCGGCGGACGGGTCCACTCCGGATTCGGCGGGCAGACCGACTTCGTGGTCGGTGCCCTGCATTCCCCGGGCGGCCAGGCGATCATCGCGCTGCCGTCGTGGCACCCGGAGGCGGACGTGTCCACCGTGGTTCCCCGGCTCGACGGGCCGGTGACGTCCTTCCAGCACAGTTACATCGTCAGCGAGCAGGGCACCGCAGTCATCTGGGGCCACGACGCGACCGGGCAGGCCGGGCAGATCGTCGAGCACGTCGCGCACCCGTCGGTAAGGCAGCAGCTCCGCGACGCCGGCCGGTCCCTCAGCCTGCGCCTCTAACGACCGTTACCCGTCCGGCCAGGCGCCGGGACGGTCCCGGCCGGGACTCGCCATTCCAGCCTGGTCCCCGGCCGCGGGGCAGCGGGCTCGGCCGGGTCCAGCCGCAGCTCACCGCCGAGTTTCTCGGCGCGGTCGGCGAGGTTGCGTAGGCCGCTTCGGCGGCCTCCCGCGGGGATGCCCGTTCCGTCGTCGGTCACGATCACGCTGAGGAACCCGTCCTGGTCAACGTCCACGGTCACGTCTGCCCGGCTGGCACCCGCGTGCCTGGCCACATTGGACAGCGCCTCGCGTAGCACGGCGAGCGCCTGCTCCGCCAGCTCTTCGCCGTTCAGCGCCCGCAGGCCAGCGCCGAGGCGCAGCGACGGGGCGAAGCCGAGCACCGCCCTCATCTCCTCGACCAGGCCAACGATGCCGGCGCGCGGATCGGGCGGGCTGCCGACGTCCCTGGCCTGCAGCGCGAAGATGGTCCCGCGGATCTCCTTGATGGTCTGGTCCATGTCGTCCACCGCGCGGGTGACGCGCTCGGCGACCTCCGGCCTGCTGATCATCGGCATTGTTCCCTGCAGCGACATCCCGGTCGCGTACAGCCGCTGGATGACCAGGTCGTGCAGGTCGCGGGCGATGCGGTCCCGGTCCTGGTAGACGGAAAGGCGCTCGGCCTCCGCGCGGCTGGCTGCGAGCTCGAGCGCGACACCGGCCTGCGCCGCGAAGGAGGCCGCGAACGCCGCCTGCGCCGGTGGGAAGGGCTCCCTGCCGTGCCGGCGGCCGATGGTGAGTACGCCCCGGCGGCTGCCTGGCGCGCCCAGCGGGAACACCACGGCAGGCCCGACGTGGCCCATCGCGGCCCGCGCCGCGACTGCCGCGTGCTCGTCACCCGCGAAGTCGGCGCTCGTTACAGGGTCACCGGTGGCCAGCACCTTCCCGGAGAGCGACTGCCTCACCGGGAGGACCACGCCACGGACGGCCTGGGCGCCTTCCCCGTCCGCGTAAGTGACCGTCAGGAACTGCCCCGCATCATCAGGCAGCGCAAGCACCGCGATGTCGGCATCCGACAGTTCCCGCGCCTGGCCGGTGATGCGCGCGAGGACCTCGCCCGGTTCCGCGCCGGACAGCAGCGCCGTAGTGACCTCAGCGCTGGCCTGCATCCAGCGCTGGCTGCGCCGGGCGGCCTGGTACAGCCGCGCGTTGTCCACCGCAACGCCCGCGGCGGCGCCGAGCGCCAGCAGTATGGCCTCGTCGTCCTCGGTGAACTCCCCGCCGCCGCGCTTATTGGTGAGGTACAGGTTGCCGAACACCTCATCCCGCACCCGGACCGGGACGCCGAGAAACGACCGCATGGCGGGATGCCCGGCCGGGAATCCCGATGACTCCGCGTGCTCAGAAATGTCCGCCAGCCGCAGCGGCCGCGGGTCCTTGATAAGCAGGCCAAGCAGGCCCCGTCCCTGCGGCCAGTGGTGGATCTGCCCGATTTCATCCTCGGTCAGGCCCACCGGGATGAACTCGGCCAGCTCGTTGTCGTCACCGATGACGCCAAGCGCGCCGTAGGTCGCGTCCACCAGCCGGACGGCAGTCTCTACG
>JAWWPV010000132.1:0-2673 GCA_033854775.1 Trebonia sp. | reverse complement strand
ATCGCGGCCACGGCCCTGGTCATCCCCGCCTGAAACCCGCCGGCCCAAGCGGGCAACCTTCCGACGCGCACAGCATCTGTAAGGGCGTGGAACCTCCCACGGAAACGCTTCCAATCGGCCTGCAGGGCGAGCCGCTAGGGCAGCGGGACGGCGGCGATCTCCGCGAGCAGCGCCTCCTTCGCCGGCTCGCCGAGGAAGGAGGCGCGCACGCCGTTCCCCGCCAGCGCCGCGAGCTCGGCGGGGGAGAACCCGAGGTCGCGCCCGGCCACCAGGTACTCATTGCTCAGCGAGGTGCCGAACATCGGCGGGTCGTCGCTGTTCAGCGTCACGAACAGCCCGGCCGCGGCCATCTGCCGCAGCGGGTGGTCGGCGATCGAAGGTACGCACCGCGTGCACACGTTCGACGTCGGCGACACGTCAACCGGCAGCTGCCGCTCGGCCAGGTAGGCCACGAGCGACGGATCGTCAAGCGACCTGATGCCGTGCCCGATCCGGTCCGCGTGCAGGAACTCGATCGCCTCCCAGACGGTCTCCGCCCCGGTCGTCTCCCCGGCGTGCGGGGTGCACCGCAGTCCCGCCGCCGCGGCCGCTCCGAATACCGACCGGATCACGGCGGTATGCGGCGCGCGCCCGGCCTCGATCCCGCCGACCCCGAACCCAACCAGCGCCTCCGGCGGGTTCTGCAGCGCGAGCCGCAGCGCGCCCTCCGCGTAGTCTCCCGCGCTCTGCCCGGGGAACTCGATGATCCACCCGATCCGCACCCCGCACTCGGCCAGCGCGTACCGCGCCCCGATGTCCAGGGCCTCGGTGATCACCGCGTCCGGCATTCCTATGCGCTGGAACGCGTACGGCCCGAACTGGAACTCCGCGTACCGCACGTTCTGCGCCGCGAGGTTGGCCGCCACCCCGCGTATCAGGTCTGCGATGTCCTCCGGCTCGCTGATCAGCCGGCTCACCGCCTGGTACACGTCGATGAAGTGCGGGAAGTCCCGGAACACGTAGAACTCCCGCAGCCCTTCCTCGGAGGCCGGCACCCCGCGGTCCGGATGCCGCCGCGCCAGCGAGAGCACGGTCTCCACCGACGCCGAACCAACCAAATGAACGTGAAGTTCCACCTTGGGAAGAGCCGAAACGAACGCTTCGAGTGTGTCCATGCCGAAACGCTAACAGCACCGGAAGGTCACGCTGCGATTTCTAACTTGAAAATGTCACATTCTCAATTATGGGCGAACAGCCAACTTCTGCCGGGGATCGGCAGGCAAACTTCGGGGCATGGGGTGCGTCCCTGATCCGTGGATCCAGTGACGGAGACGGCCGGTCGTCCTCTACCGCCACGGCACCGTCACCACAATCAACTGGCCAGGCGCCGTCAGCACGATGCTGGCCAACGAGACCGCCTTCTAGCCCGCGGGTCCTATTTGCCGGCCTTTGCCTTCGCGGCGGCCTTCAGCGACTGCTTGTACGAGCGCACCTTGCCCAGGGACTCGTCGTCGGTGATGTCCGCCACTGAAATGTACGACCCCTCGTCACCGAAGGACCCGGCGGCCGCCCGCCACCCGGCGGGCCGCACGCCGAGTTGCTTGCCGAGCAACGCGACGAAGATCTTCGCCTTGGCCTCGCCGAACCCAGGCAGCGCCAACACCCGCTTGAGCAGTTCGGCGCCAGAAGACGCAGTCGTCCACAGGGACGCGGCGTCCCCGTCATACTCAGAAACGATCAATCGTCCCAGCTCCTGGGTCCTGGAGGCCATCGCCTTGGGGAAGCGGTGCAGGGCCGGCCGCTCGGAGAACACCGCCGCCAGGGCCTCTGGGTCAAACGCGGCAAGCTCATCGGCGGACGGCTCGTGCCCTAGCCGCCGGACAAGATCACGCGGCGCGGAGAACGCCCGTTCCAGTGGGACCTGCTGATCGAGTAGCATCGCGATTAGGAGCGCGAGAGCGTTGCGTGACAGCAGTTCGTTGGCCTCATCGTCGACCGGCAATGAGATCGGCACGGCAGTCCTCCAGGGGAAGCGGATAAGCTGGATTCACGGGCTAAGCAGGCCCCGGTGGGCCCAGATGGATGGAGTCATCATGACACCGAGCACCAAGGTCGGGATCGCCGGGATCGTTCTCGGTCTGATCCTGCTCGCCATTCTCCCGTGGTGGGCAGCGGTCGGGATCATCATCATCGCCGCCGCTATCCCAGTCGGCGGCTACCTCGCGCTCGACAAGTCGCAGCGCCGCCGCATCCGGGCGATCCGCGAACGCCAGCGGTAACGAACAGCTTCGGGCGATAACCCCGGCCGGCAGGCCCGCCAGGTGCCGGCCGGCCGGGGTACCGGCTACCGGCCTTCGGATAACGAAGGACCGGTAGACCTCGGGCGGATCGTCCCCCTCGATCCGCACCGACCGCGTGCCATGTCCGCGGTCGGCAACTCGACGTCGAGCCGCGCGGGCAACGACATGAGGCAGCGGGACGGAACCGGCGCGTCCCGCGGCCGCTTCCGCCACGGCGTAGATCATCTCACGCGCCTCTTCCTGGTGAACCAGGGCGGCCGGCCCGTATCGAAAGAAATAAAGGCCTTAACAAACCCATTGTTCTTCAGAACGGGTGCGGCTGACTCTGCAGTGAGATCCGCTGAACCCCCAGATCAGGCCCCCTAGCCTCCAGGAGCCCCTCTCATGGCAGTCC
>JAWWPV010000131.1:0-3137 GCA_033854775.1 Trebonia sp. | reverse complement strand
GGATCGGCAGCGCGTCCTGTCCCGGCGGCTTGAGCATGCCCGCCGAGATGACCTTCACGCCCTTCGCGGCGGGCGGCATGATCATGTCCTGGACCGTGGTGGGGAGCCCGGTGACCCCGAGCATCCGGGGCACGGAGTGGCCGTAGATGTCGGCGTCGATGAGGGCGACCTTGTGCCCCGCGGCGGCCAGCGCCGCCGCCAGGGTCACGGTGACCGACGACTTGCCGACGCCGCCCTTGCCGCTGACGATCGCGTACACCTTGGTCAGCGACGACGGCTGGGCGAACGGGATCACCCGCTCGGGTGCGCCGCCGCGGACCTTACCCTGAAGCTCCTTGCGCTGGTCCTCGTTCATCACGTCGAGCTCGACCCGGACGCCGGTCACGCCGGAAAGCGGCGTCACCGCGCCGGTAACCCGGCTGGTGATGGTGTCGCGCATCGGGCAGCCTGACACCGTCAGGTAGACGCCGACGGCGACGAGCCCGTCGTCGCCGATATCGATGGACTTGACCATGCCGAGCTCGGTGATCGGGCGTCCGATTTCTGGGTCGTTGACGCCGGCCAGCGCGGTCAGCACCTGCTCGCGGGTGGTAATCGGGGAGCTCATGCCCTTTATGCTACGTGCCGCCCTTAGCGGTCATAGAAGTGCCCGGGCGGGCCGCCCGCAAGGAGACGGCCCGCCCGGGCGAGCAAGAGCAGCGGAAGGGCGGGACTAGTGCCCTGACTTCCCGCTGCTGACGACCGCGCCGGTCGTCGGGCTGAGGATCACCGGGGTGAAGTGCGGCCTGACGTTGAAGTCGAGCACGCCGCCGCGCGCGTCGAGGCTGCCGGAGCTGCTGTCGAACGAGCCGGGGATGCTCTCGCCGCGCAGCCAGTTGTCCTCGATGAACTTCACGACCGACGCGGTGTTGGTCTGGTTGCTGCTGACGTAGTTGTCCCGCGTGTAGGGCGAGATCACCACGAACGGCAGCCGCTGGCTGTAGCCGCAGCGGTCGTTGTTGGAGCCGACGGTCACCGCGACCGAGGTGCAGATCGCGGCGTCATCAGTCGCGTCGTGTGACCCGTTGACGATCGTCGGGGCGACGTTGTCGTACCAGCCGTCCGAGTCGTCGTAGGTGACCACGATCGCGGTCGACGCCCAGTACTTGGACTTCTCGATCGCGTTGATCTCGTTGACCAGGAACGTCTGCTCGTCGAGCGGGTCGGAGTAGCCGGGGTGACCGTCCTGGTACTCGGCCGCCTTCAGGTAGGACACCGAGGGCAGCTTGGCGCCGCCGGTGCCGTTGAGTGCGTCGTTGAAGAGCGACAGGTCGTACTGGTGGTTGGCCTGGTCGGTGTAGCCGATGTCATTGAGTGAGGTGGGCGCCAGGTGGTTGGGGTTCGCGGTCGACGCGTAGTACTGGAACGGGTTGTGGTGCGGCGAGTAGTCCGCGTCAGTGGCGCCCGCGATGTTGTTGTGGGTGGCGCCGCAGACCGCGCCGTTGGCGTTGGTCGAGGTCGGTGCGAAGCCGCCCTGGAACCAGCCCCAGCTGACGTGGCTGGTGTTCAGCAGGTCGCCGATGTTCTTCCCGCTCATCACGCCGAGCGCGCCGGTGGTGGTGTGGTTGGTGTCTGAGCACGTGTCGTAGTACGGGTCGACGTCGCCGTTCATCGACCCGTCGTTGACGGCGCTCGAGGTGGCCGGCTGGCTCGGGTTGGCGACCCAGGTCGGGGTGAGGGCCGACGCGCCCTGGGTGGCACCGGAGGTCACGTTCAGCGCGCCCGGGGTGGACGGGCCGAACGTGGTGTCCCAGTTGTTGTCGCTCATCGAGTAGTTCTGCGCGTAGTTCCACAGCGCGGTGGTGGTGTTGCCGTCGTAGTAGTCCATGACGATGCCGGGCGGGCAGTACGCGGGGGCACAGCCCGCGGCCGGCGTGGCGGACTCGGTGTTCTGCACGAACTGGTCCATCTTGCCGGCGTCTTCGGCCTTCTGCTCCGCCGTGTAGCCGTGGTTCTGGTCAGAGGTGAGGGCCTCTGAAGGCGTGAGCCGCTGCGGGTTGTACTGGTTCGGGTTGCTGGTGAGCAGCGGGCCGACCGGGCCGGACTTGGTGATCTTGGAGTAGAGGCCCTTGACGGTCGGGGTGCCCGGCTTGGCCGCGAACTTGGTGCCGCCGGTGTTCGTCGCGTACGGGTAGGTGCCGAAGTAGTGGTCGAACGACACGTTCTCGTCGAACAGCACGACGAGGTGCTTGACCGGCGTGCTGGTGCTGCCGCGGTAAAGCGTCTGCGACACGACCCCGGGGGTCTTGTAGCCGGCGAACGCGTGGCTCACCGACGTGCTCGCGCTCGCGGCCGTGGCGCCTGCCGCCGCGCCGGCGCCAAGGGCGACCGCCGCTGCGACCGCGAGGTAGGGCCGGAGCCGCTTGCGCTTGCTCCTGCCAAGTGGGCGAAAGCCCATGCTCAGCCTCCTGAGAGTTCTGCGGGACTTCTTCGGCCGGCGAGCCAGGCAAGGCCGCCGCCGGGGCAGTGCGGAGCACGTCCCCGGCGTAGAACCGTTTCACAGCAGAATTACGGAGCAACGCGGTCAATATGACCGGTAGGCGAACGCAACGTCAACAACTCCTGAAGATGCCCGAGTTTCCTCGGGACACACCATGCCCGTTAGGCCAGCAGTGCCCGGCCGTAGTAGTCGCTCGGCCCGGTCACCCCGGGCAGGGCCAGGAAGTACCCGCCGCCGAACGGGCTGACGTAGTCGACGAGCGGCTCATCGAGCAGCCGCGTCTGCACCGTTTCGAACTGTCGTTTGATATCCTGCTGGTAGCACGTGAAGATGAGCCCCATGTCCAGGTCGCCGACCTGGTCGAGGCCCCGGTCGTAGTTCCAGCCCCGGCGCAGGATGCGGCTCGGCGTGGTCTGCGGCGTGCGGGGGTTCGCGAGCCGGATGTGCGCGGTCAGCGGGATCACGTCGCCGGTCGGGTCCGCCGGGTAGTTCGGCGTCGCGTCAATCGAGGTGCCGTCGAGCGGGAAGCCCGTATCGCGCCGCCGCCCGATCATGGTCTCCTGCTCGAAGACGTCAACCCGGTCCCAGAACTCGACGAACATCCGGATCAGCCGCACGACGAGGTACGAGCCGTTGGCCGTCCAGGACGGCTCGCCCG
>JAWWPV010000130.1:0-12156 GCA_033854775.1 Trebonia sp. | reverse complement strand
CCAGTTGCTCGGCGGCTACGGCTACGTGAACGACTACCCGGTCGAGCGCATGATGCGCGACGCCAAGATCACCCAGATCTACGAGGGGACCAACCAGATCCAGCGCATGGTGATGGCCCGGCAGCTCTTGAAGTAGGTACATTAGGCCGCTGAGCTGCTGATAGGGTTCCCGCCGGCTACGTCCGCGGGGTGCTGGCGGCGAGCGTGGATCCGATCACCATTACCAGTACGATCAGTACAGCTAGCACCACTAGTGTGACCAAGGCGTACCGCCACCACCGCAGGGGCCGAGTTCGAGGTTCCCTGCCGCTTCGGGTTGGCGGAATGGGCGGCCGGCCTTCGCCACTCATCGTCACGGGCGTAGCCCGGGATACGGGCATTCCAGTGCGTGGGGTGGTTGGGACGATGTGGTAGGACAGGGAGCGGAGCGCGTCGTTCAGAGCGTCGCTGAACTGCCGGCATGACTCATACCGGTCTCTGGGTTCCTTTGCCATGGCCCGGGCGAACACCTGGTTGACGGCGGGGTGCAGGTCCGGCCTGCAGTCGGTCAGGGTCGGCGCCGGGGCGTTCAGGTGGGCATAGACCTCGGCCCAGCCCTTGCGGGCGGCGAACGGCACGTCGCCGGAGAGCATTTCGAACGCGCTGCACGCCAGCGCGTACTGATCAGCCCGCCCGTCCACGTGCTGCCCGGTGATCTGCTCAGGCGCGGTGTAGCTGGGCGTGCCCATGAACTCACCGGTGCCGGTCAGCCCACCTGACTGCATGTCCTTGCTCAGCCCGAAGTCGGAGAGGTACACGTGGTCGGCCCGGCTAGGCCGCGAGTCCAGCAGCATGTTGGCGGGCTTCACGTCTCGGTGGACTAGGCCCGTCGCATGCGCCGCGTCCAGCGCGGACGCCACCGCGGAGATGACGGGCATGACCCAGGCCGCCGACAACGGCCCCTCGCGCCGTACCAGGGACCGCACGTCCCCGCCGCTGACGAACCGGATCGCGATAAACAGGACCCCGTCAGCCGCGCCTGCCTCGTAGACCGGGATAATGTGCGGGTCGTCCACGGCCGCCGCCGCCCGTGACTCCCGGATAAAGCGCAAGCGGAACGTCTCATCGTCGGCCATCGCCGGCGACATGACCTTCAGCGCGACCAGCCGTCCCAGGCGCTCATCCCTGGCCAGGTATACCGCGCCCATCCCGCCCGCGCCGATCTGCCGCTCGACCCGGTACCCCGCTACCCATACCCCCGCCCGCAGCCCTGTAGCCATGCCCTGTACCAGGGCTATGCCAACGCGGTGTTCTGGACCCTCGCCGGCCACCCGGACCTCCTCGCGCTGTACTCCTCCCGCGAGTTCACATGGTTCCACGCCAGCGGATGATCTAGCTGTCAAACCGGGATAATGCGCCCGCACGACTGGCCGAACCGCCCGTGCTGGATCCGTGCTGATGCCACGGGATCCGAACCGATTAGAGCGGCGGCACAAGGCCGACCGGGCCGGTCAGCGGCAAGACCACCAGGCACGGCACCCGCACCGGATGCGCCGGGTCGAGGGCGTTGAGCACGTCGGCCAGCGCGATCGGGTCGTAGGCGATCTCCAGGTGGTCGGTGGCGTCCAGCGCGCACTGGTGCTGCAGGGTGATGTTGGTGACGTTCGACGCCGTCGGCAGGAACGCGTTGGTGTACGGGGTGACCACCTCGTCGTCCTTGGTCTCGATCACGGTGTACTGGACGCCGGGGACGGTCGGTGTGACGTTCAGGTTGTCCAGGAAGGAAGAGCCCTGCGCCTGTTCCGCGCAGGATTCGCAGGAGCTGATCGGGCTGGAGGCGCCGACATCAGAGAACAACGTGGTCAGGCCGTCAAGCGTGGTGCCGTAGTTGGACGGCGCGAGCGCCACGAGCGCATTTACGTATGCGGCGCCGCCGAGGAAGTTGATGTAGTAGCGCGGCATCATGCCGCCCTGGGAGTGGCCCACGAGGTCGACCTTTGACGCGCCGGTCGCGGCGAGGACGGTGCTGACGAACGACGCGAGCTGCTGGGCGGAGGCCGCGATCGAGCCGGTGCCCTGGAAGTCGGCGTCGGCCGAGGAGCCGCCGTAGTTGAACGCGAAGACGCAGTACCCGTTGTTGGCCAGGAGCGGGGACGCCGCCTGCCAGTTGTCGTCCATGTTCTCCACCGTCCCGTGCACCAGGATCACCGGGTAAGGGTGGCCGGCGGTGGGCTTGCAGGAGAAGTTGTTGGCACCGCGGGGCGGGGTGGTGGGCGAGGTGACGGTCGCGGCGAACGCGGTGGCGAAGTCGTAGGTGACCGGCAGGGTCGATGCCCGCGCGGTGCCTGCGAGGGTCGTCCCCGCCAGGAGCATGCCGGCTGCGGCGGCCGTGACAGTGGTGTACAGGGCGCGGGCGACGGCGCGCGGGACGTGAACAGAAAGCATCTCTGCCTCCTTTTTGCACGGGTAATGCGAATACACGCTGCGCTTATTAGACGTCCGTTCCAGTGACTATGCAACTGCTTAGTAACATCCGGAGGTGACACGACACCAGCAGGAACGAGACGTAGCCAGGCAGCAGCACGGTGAACACGGACCGAGCAAGAACCTCACTGCCCGGCTGCGGTGAGCGAGGGCGTGTTGTAGGCGGCGAGGATCTGGGCCTCCGCGTCGGCCAGGTAGCGCAGCAGGTCGCCCCCTGCGGTCTCTCCGTCGCCGCGCATGATCGACTCGGCGATGCTCCGGTTGCGCTCAAGGTAGGGCCGGTGGAACTGCTCCGGTGGCTCCATGGCGTGGAAGATGAGCCGTAGCTCCGCGAGCGCGCGCCGCATCAGCTCATCGACGCGGGAACTGCCCGCAAGGCCCGCAATGGCCTGATGGAACCGCAGGTCCTCCGTGCGCACGTCAAGCCACTGGCCGGCCGCCGCATGGGCCTCGGCGGAGTCGACGGCGTCGCAGACCGCCTGCCGGGCCGCCAGGTCGGCGGTGCCAGCCAGCCGGGCGGCGCCGCCCTCGATCAGCCGTCGCAGCGTGTAGATGTCGGACACGTCCCCGCGGGTAAGCGTCGGCACGAACACGCCGCGGTTCATGTGGTGGACCGCGAGCCGCTCATGGCTGAGGAGGGCGAAGGCCTCGCGCAGCGTGTTCCTTGACACGCCCAGGGCCCGCCCGATCGCTTCCTCTGGCAGCCGTGTGCCCGGCGGGAACAGGCCTTGGGTGATGTACGTGCGCAAGATGTCCGTAACGCGCCCGGCCGTGCTGGCATGCGTCAGCGCAGGCCGCTCACGGCTCAGGGCAGCAGCCATCTCCTCGTTGATACCTGCCACTGCCGTCCCCCTCGTTGAAAGCTGGCCTTTCCGAAGGCCGTTGCTTAACTGTTAAATCTACATCTCTTTCAATTCAGGTATCGCAGGATCGTTCAACAAGATGCTACGGTCCTGACATCCGGAGATGGGGAGGTTCATCCAGGTGTTGGCAGTTGTGCATGGGTTCGGCCCGTTTGGCGACTTCGACCCCAACCCGTCCGAACTGCTCGTTCGCTCGCTCGCCGAGCGCTGCGGTCCCGATATCCGCACCGAGGTTCTCCCCGTCTCCCTTGACCGAGTGCGGACCGAGGTGCCCAAGCTCATGGAGGAGATCCGGCCGCAGGCCTGGCTCGGGGTCGGCCTGGCGGCCGGGCGCACGGCGCTTGCCCTCGAGGCCGTCGCGGTGAACCTGGCCGACTGGCCGGAGGGCGCCGCGGACGCGGACGGCGTAAGCGTTACCCGGGTGCCGATCGCTTCCGGCGGGCCGGCCGCGCACCTGACCACGTTGCCGGCCGAGGCGATCCTCACGGCCTGGCGGGAGGCCGGCATCCCCGGCTACCTCTCCCAGACCGCCGGCAGCTACCTGTGCAACTTCTCCTTCTACACCGCCGCCGAGGCGGCGCGGCAGCTCGGGCTGTCGTGCATGGTCGGGTTCCTGCACGTCCCGCTCCTGCCGGAACTGGTCACCCAGCCGCAGCAGCAGCCGTCCATGTCGATGGCGCTGCAGTCGGTCGGCCTGGACCTCGTGATTGAGGCATGCCGGACCGCCGAAGCGGGCGGCATCTACCTAGGGAGTTCAGATGAGGCATAGTCTCAGGCTCGGGCTTGCCGCCGCCGCCGTCGCCGCGGCGACGCTGGTCGCGACGGCCTGCAGCTCATCGGGCGGCGGGACCGGCAGCGCGGGCAGCTCCGCCGCCGGCAAGGCGGTCAGCGGCGGCACTGCCACCTACGCCGAGCTGCCGGGTGCTACGCCCAACTACATTTTCCCGATGCTCACCGCCGCCTACTACAGCGTGGCGAACATCGAGCAGTTCCAGCGCCTGTCTTTCCGGTCCCTTTACTGGATCGGCAACGCCAAGGGCCAGCCGGTCGTGGACCCGTCCATGAGCCTGGCGGCGCTGCCCGTGTACAGCAAGAACGACTCGGTGGTGACCATCACCCTCGGGAACTACAAGTGGTCCGACGGCGAGCCGGTGACCACGCGGGACGTCGCCTTCTGGATCAACCTCCTGAAGGCGAACAAGACCAGCTTCGCCGCCTACATCCCCGGGGAGTTCCCCGACAACCTCAAGAGCTACAAGATCGTGAACGCCAAGACGATCGCGCTCACGCTCAACGGGTCGTACAACCCGACCTGGTTCACCTATGACCAGCTCTCCCAGATCACCCCGCTGCCGACGCAGGCATGGGACAAGACATCGGCGTCCGGCAAGGTCGGCAACTACGACGAGACCACGTCCGGGGCCAAGGCGGTGTTCAACTTCCTGACCGCGCAGTCGAAGGACATCGCGACCTACGGCACCAACCCGCTGTGGAAGACCGTGGACGGGCCCTGGACGCTGGCCAGCTTCCAGTCGGGCGGGTACGCCAAGTTCGAGGCGAACCCGGCCTACGCGGGTCCGACCAAGCCAAAGCTCAAGTACTTCGTCGAGCAGCCCTTCACCAGCGACACCGCTGAGCTCAACGTGCTGCGGTCGGGCAACTCCATCGACTACGGGTACCTGCCCACCCAGGAGTCGTCGCAGTCCGGGGTGCTCTCCTCGCAGGGCTACACGACCTCCCCGTGGCTGGGCTGGGGCACGACGTACTTCCTGATGAACTTCAACAACCCGCAGACGGGGCCGCTCATCGGCCAGGCCTACCTCAGGCAGGCGATGCAGTCGCTGATCGACCAGAACTCCTTCTTGGCCGGGCCGCTCAAGGGCTACGGGAGCACCAACTACGGCCCGGTGCCGGTCAAGCCGTCGAATCCCTACAGCGACTCCTACGAGGCCAAGGGCCCCTGGCCCTACTCGCCATCGACCGCGGTCAAGCTGCTCAAGAGCAACGGCTGGACCGTCAACCCGAACGGGGCGTCCACCTGCACCTCGCCGGGCACGGGGGCCGGCCAGTGCGGCAAGGGCATCGCGGCCGGGGCCAAGCTGAGCTTCACGCTCGCTTACGCCAGCGGCACCCAGTTCGTCAGCCAGGAGATGCAGGCGCTCAAGTCGGACTTCTCCCAGGCCGGAATCCAGGTCAACCTGTCGTCCGAGCCGTTCGACTCCATCGTCAGCCTGCTCACCCCGTGCACGTCGTCGCAGTCCTCGTGCTCCTGGCAGATGCTGAACTACGGCGGCGGCTGGACCTACGGCGTGGACCCGTACCCGACCGGCGACCAGCTGTTCGAGACCGGCTCGGGCTCCAACTCGAGCAACTACTCAAGCCCGGAGGCCGACACGCTGATCCAGGCCACCGTGCACGGCGCGATCGGCCTGTCCAACTACGAGAACTACCTGGCACAGCAGGCGCCCGTGCTGTGGATGCCGCAGCCGGACTACCAGATCTCCGAGATCAGCAACAAGCTCCAGGGCGCCTCGCTGCAGAGCCCGATCGAAAGCCTTACCCCAGAGAACTGGTACTTCACGCAGTGATCAGGTTCCTGCTGCGGCGCTGCTCCCAGGCGGTGGTCGTGCTGCTGCTCGTGTCGGTGATCGTCTTCGGCCTGCTCCACCTGCTGCCAGGGGGGCCGGCCAGGGCGATCCTCGGCACGCACGCCACCCCGACGAACATCGCCGCCTTCGACAAGCAGAACGGCCTCAACAGCCCGGTGCCGGTCCAGTACTGGCACTGGCTGACCGGGGTCCTGTCCGGCAACCTCGGCTTTTCCTACGTGCAGAACGAGTCGGTGGCCAGCCTGCTGGCGCAGCGGCTGCCCAAGACGGCGTTCCTGGCCGGCGTATCGGTGCTGCTCGCGGTGCTGCTCGCGGTACCCGTCGGCTTCTTCCAGGCCGTCAGGCGGCACCGGGCCGGAGACTACGTCGTCACCACCGTGGCGCTCGTGCTGTACTCGACCCCGGCGTTCTGGGTGGGCATCTTGCTGATCGACGTGCTGGCGGTACGGCTGCGCGTCTTCCCGGCGGAGGCGCCTCAAGGGTCGTTCTCCGCCCTGATCAGCGATCCCCAGGCCCTGGTGCTGCCCGTGCTCACCATCACCCTGGTGACCGTGGCGGGGTTCAGCCGCTACATCCGCTCCTCGGTGCTCGACGAGCTGGCCCAGGACTACGTGCGGATGGCCAGGTCAAAGGGGGCCAGCCGCCGGGTCATCCTGTTCGGGCACGTCCTGCGCAACGCGGCGGGCCCGGTCGTCACCCTGCTCGGGCTGTCGCTGCCGTTCATCGTCTCGGGCACCCTCATCACCGAGTACGTCTTCAACTACCCGGGCATCGGCCTGCTGGCCTTCAACGCCGCGACGTCCCAGGACTACCCAGTGATACTCGGCGTGGTCATCGTGGTGGGCGCCGCCACGGTGGTCGGCTCGCTGCTCGCCGACGTCACCCACGCGATCCTCGACCCGCGCGTGCGCGCCTCGGCGGGTATCGGATGAGCCGGGAGAACATCGCATGAGCCTGGAGAACGTTGCTTCCGTCCTCGGTCCCGAGCAGAGCACGCTCGAGGCCGAGGCCGAGGCCACCGCGGGCGGCGTCTGGCTCCGCGCGTTCGTCAGGAACCGCCTTGCCGTCACCGGCCTCGTTGTCATCGTCGCGCTGCTGATCTTCTCCTTCGTCGGCCCGCTGTTCTACCACACGGACCAGATCCACACCCGGCTCGGGATGGAGACGCTCGCGCCCGGCGCCGGGCGCCCGCTCGGCTCGGATGCCGTCGGCTACGACGAGCTCGGCCGCCTCATGGTCGGCGGGCAGACCATGCTGGAAGTCGCGTTCGGCGCGGCCGCCGTCGCGGTCGTGCTCGGCGTCCTGTGGGGTGCGACCGCCGGGTACTTCGGCGGGCTGCTCGACGCCCTGATGATGCGCATCGTCGACGCGCTGCTCGCGATCCCGGCGATCCTCCTGCTTCTCTTCCTCGCGACGGTGTTCCGGCCGAGCGTCCTGATGCTGATCATCGTGGTCGGCGTCACCGCCTGGCTGGTGCCCGCGCGGCTCATCCGCGCCGAGGCCCTGTCCCTGCGCAGCCGCGAGTACGTGCTCGCCGCCAAGACAATGGGGGTCCGCTCGCCCACCATCATCTTCCGGCACATCATCACCAACAGCGTGGGCACCATCCTGGTGAACGCGACCCTGCAGGTCGCGGACGCCATCCTGCTGGTGGCGGCGCTGTCCTTCCTCGGCCTGGGCGTCGCGCCGCCGGCCACTAACTGGGGCGCGATGCTGTCCGACGGCCTGAACTACACCTACTCAGGGTTCTGGTGGCTGACCTACCCGCCGGGCATCGCCATCGTGCTGACCGTGCTGGCGTTCAACGTCGTCGGCGACGGCCTGCGGGACGCCTTCGGCCTCGACACGAGGCGCGGATGAGCGCGCCCGCGACCGGACAGCGGGACGAGCAGCCGGCCGCCGGGCCGGCCCTGCAGGTTACCGGGCTTGACGTGGACATCAGGCTGCCGTCCGCCGTCGTGCACGCCGTCCAGGACGTCTCGCTTGAGGTCTGGGCAGGCGAGACGGTCGGCGTCGTCGGCGAGTCGGGCTGCGGCAAGTCCACCCTTGGCCTGGCTCTGGCCGGGCTGCTCCCGCCCGAGGCCGAGACCCGGGGCAGCATCAGGCAGGGCGGCCGGGAGCTCGTCGGCCTGCGCGAGCGCGAGCTGCGGGGCATCCGCGGTGCCGAGGTCGGCATCGTCTTCCAGGACCCGATGACCTCGCTGAACCCGACCAAGCGGATCGGTGCCCAGGTCGGGGAGGCGCTGCGCCTCCAGCGGGGAGCCAGCAAGGCGGCCGCGCTCCGGGCGGCGGCCGACATGCTCGACCGCGTCGGGCTGCCGCGCCCGCGTGAGCAGCTCGACCGGTTCCCGCACGAGCTTTCCGGCGGCATGCGCCAGCGGGTCGTGATCGCGTCCGCCCTGATCTGCGAGCCCAAGGTGCTGATCGCCGACGAGCCGACCACGGCCCTGGACGTGACAACCCAGGCGCAGATCCTCGAGCTGTTCGACGGGCTGAGTGCTGAACTCGGCATGGCGACCCTGCTTGTCACCCACGACATGGGGGTAGTTGCCGGGCACGCGAACCGGGTATTCGTCATGTACGCGGGACGGGAGGCCGAAACGGGCACGACCGAGACGATCTTCGCCGCGCCGCGGCACCGCTACACCGGCGCGCTGCTCGGATCCATCCTGCGCATGGAGACGCCGCGCAAGTCGCGGCTCGGCACCATCCCCGGGCGCCCGCCAGACCTGACCGCGCGCGGGGCGGGCTGCCCGTTCGCGCCCCGCTGCACCGCCGCGTCCGGTGAGTGCAGCAGCCAGCTGCCGGCGGCCAGCGAGGAAGACGGCCACCGCTGGTCGTGCTACCACCCGCTGGACGCTCGGGAGACCAAGCGCATTCCGGAGGCGCAGCGATGAACGCAGGCGCATCGGCGAACGCGGGCGGCGCGGTCGTCGGCCACCAGCAGGCGGGCGAACCAGGCGGAGCCGGCGGCGACGCCGGCCAGGCCGGGCCGCCGCTGCTTGAACTCGTCGACGTCAGCAAGAACTACCGCGGCAGCGGCCTGTGGTCGCGCGCGGACGCGCCCGTGCGCGCGGTGTCCGGGGTAAGCCTTACGGTGCCGGCCGGAACCTCGGTGGGCATCGTCGGCGAATCCGGGTGCGGCAAGTCGACCCTCGGCCGGCTGGTGGTCGGCCTGGAGAAACCGACCGAGGGCGACGTGCGGCTGCGGGGCACGCCGGTCGCCGCCATGGGACGGCGCGAGCGGCGGGCAGCCAGATACGAGATCCAGATGATGTTCCAGGACCCGTACGCGGCGCTGAACCCGCGGATGACCCTGGACCGCATCATCGAGGAGCCGCTGCGAGCGCGTGGCGGCATCAGCCGCGCCGAGCGCCGCGCCAGGGTGCGGCGGCTGGCCGAGGAAGTCGGCATCGCGCCCGGGCAGCTCAACCGCTACCCGCGGGAACTGTCCGGCGGCCAGCGGCAGCGGGTCGGCCTCGCCCGGGCGCTGGCGACGAGTCCCGCGCTGATCGTGGCCGACGAGCCCGTCTCCGCGCTTGACGTGTCGGTGCGCTCGCAGATTCTCAACCTCATGGCCGACCTGCAGGCCGAGCGCCACATCGGCTACCTGATGGTCTCGCACGACCTGACGGTGATTCACTACTTCACCGACCAGGTGATCGTGATGTACCTGGGCAAGTTCGTCGAGTCCGGTCCGCCCGAGGAACTGTTCCGCGCCCCGGCGCACCACTACACCCGGGCACTGATCGACGCCGCGCCCGACCCGGTGCCGGGCCGGGCCGCGGCGGCCACGATCCGCGGTGAGCTTCCGTCCGCCGCCGCGCCGCCGTCCGGCTGCCGCTTCCGTACCCGCTGCCCGGCGGCGCAGGCGGTGTGCGCCGAGGAAGAACCGGGCATGCGCACGTTCGGGCCTGGGCACCAGGCCGCGTGCCACTTTCCCTTGAAGGAGGCGACGCCGCCATGATCGACATCAACAGCGACATGGGAGAAAGCTTCGGCGCCTACGTGATGGGCGACGACGAGGCGCTGCTCGGCTACGTGACGAGCGCGAACATCGCCTGCGGCTTTCACGGCGGCGACCCGAGGACGATCGATGCCACCGTGGCGCACGCCGCGGCCCGCGAGATCGCGATCGGCGCGCACGTCTCCTACCCCGACCTGGTCGGTTTCGGTCGGCGCTCGCTCCGGGTCAGCGCGGACGAGCTCATCACGGACGTTCTGTACCAGATCGGCGCGCTCGAGGCGTTCTGCCGCCGCCATGGCTCGGCCGTCCGGTACGTCAAGGCGCACGGCGCCCTCTACAACGACCTCGCGGACAACGAGGAACTGGCCGCCGCCTTCGCGGACGCCCTCGTGGCCTACGGAGGCGGCCTGGCGGCCCTGGTACTGGCGGGCAGCCCCGCCGTCGAGGTCCTGGCGAAGAAGGGCATACGCGTGGTTCGCGAGGGCTTCGCCGACCGCGGCTACACGGCCGCAGGCCGCCTTGTCCCGCGCAGGCAGAGCGGGGCACTGATCACTGATCCCGCCGTGGTCGCCGAGCGAGGCTGGCGGATCGCGACCGGAGCGGAGATCGAGGCCGCCGACGGGTCCCCGCTCGTGCTCGAGGTGGACTCGCTGTGCGTACACGGCGATACGCCAGGAGCGGTGGAGTTGGCCCGCGCGCTGCGCGCGGCCCTGGCGGGCCATTCGGTGCAGGTGGCCGCGTTCGCATGATCCCCCTTGACTCATCGGACGTCGCGGCCCTCACCGCCACCGCGCTTACCGCGGTCCGTCAGGAGTACCCGCACTGGCTTTGCCAGGAAGTGCACGCCGACACCACGCTGCTGCGGCCCCGGCAGCTCAGCCCCGCCTTCTACGGCAGCTACGACTGGCACTCCGCGGTCCACAACCACTGGCTGCTGGTCCGCGCGCTCGGCCGCGGCCTGCCCCCGTCGCTGGCCGAGTCCGTGACCGCAGTGCTCGACGAGCACCTGTCCGACGAGCGGCTCAGGGCCGAGTTCGCGTTCTTCGCCGGCCCCTCCGGCACTACCAACGAACGGCCGTACGGCTGGGCGTGGCTGATCATGCTGCACGCTGAGTGCCAGGCCGGTCAGGACGAGCGGCACCAGCGGTGGGCGCGCGCGCTTGGGCCGCTAGCCGGGCTGTTCTCGGCCCGGCTCGACGACTACTTCGGCGGGCAGCTCCAGTTCCCGATCCGCTCCGGCACGCACGGCAACACGGCCTTCAGCCTGCGGCTGGTCATCGAGGCGGCGAGGCGCCGCGGCGACGAGCAGGCCACTGCCGCGCTTGCTGGCGCGGCGCGGCGCATGTACGGCGACGCGCATGCACTGCAGTGGGACGGCGGCCCGTCGGGCGACGCCTTCCTCACTCCCGAGTTGGCCGAGGCGGCGCTGATGGCGGACGTCCTTCCCGCCCGTGAGTTCGCCGGGTGGCTGAGCGCCGCGCTGCCCGATCCGGCCCGCGTGGCCTGGGAGCCACCGGACTTCAGTCCGGACGCCGCCGATCCCGGGACTGTTCACCTGGAGGGACTGCTCGTGTCGAGGGCGTGGTGCCTCGACACGGTGGCCAAGGCGCTGCCGCCCGGTCACCCGGTAGCGGCCGCGGCGCGCGACGCCGCGGGAATGCACCGGACACGAGCGGCCCTCATCAAGCCGGATGAGGGATTCGGACGGAGCCACTGGATGCCGACGTTCCTGCTCTACCTGGACGAGCAGCTACGGGCGTAGGCGTTAAGCGCCCCACCGCCGGCCGCGCTGCTCGCTGGATGGTGAGCCCCATGCAGTTCCTCAGTCTCGTTAAACGGAACGCGAGGCGCACGGCCGTGCCGCCGCGCCTCACCTCGAGCTCGACGACGCCGGTGTCCGGCGCGACGTCGGTGAACTCCGGATCCGCCGGTCCGGCCGCGCCCGGAAGCCACACGGCCGTGGTCACCCCGCGCACGGAGATCTCGCCGGCCGCCCGCGGGAGGCGTTCCCTGGCCTGTGTCTGCGACCTCGCGGAGACGGTGACAAAGGCGAGCCTGTTATCCCGGCTCGGCACGATGACCTGGCCCTCCCCGAGGGCCGAGTCGACCCGGACTCCGGGGCCGGACGGCCATTGGAAGGATCTCACCACCCCGGCGGCGCGCAGCGCCCCCCGCGCCCGGTCCTCTGCCTCAACGGCGAAACCGAACGCCCAAAAGTCCCTGACGACGTGCGGCAACGGGGCCCCAGGGTCGA
>JAWWPV010000129.1:0-13740 GCA_033854775.1 Trebonia sp. | reverse complement strand
GCAAGGAGAAGGAGTCGGCCATCGACTCCCAGGACTTCGAGAAGGCCGCTGCCCTGCGTGACAACGAGAAGCAGCTGCTCGCGAAGAAGGCCACCAGGGAGAAGGAGTGGAAGGCCGGCGACATGGACGTGGTCGCCGAGGTCAACGAGGAGCTCATCGCCGAGGTCCTCGCCACCGCGACCGGCATCCCCGTCTTCAAGCTGACCGAGGAGGAGTCGCAGCGACTGCTCCGCATGGAGGACGAGCTGCACAAGCGGGTCATCGGCCAGAACGACGCGATCAAGGCGCTGTCCCAGGCCATCAGGCGCACCCGCGCCGGGCTGAAGGACCCGAAGCGGCCTGGCGGCTCGTTCATCTTCGCCGGCCCGTCAGGTGTCGGTAAGACGGAGCTGTCCAAGACGCTCGCGGAGTTCCTGTTCGGTGACGAGGACTCGCTGATCCAGCTCGACATGTCCGAGTACATGGAGAAGCACACGGTCTCCCGGCTGTTCGGCTCCCCGCCCGGCTACGTCGGGTACGAGGAGGGCGGCCAGCTCACCGAGAAGGTCCGCCGCAAGCCGTTCTCCGTGGTCCTGTTCGACGAGATCGAGAAGGCCCACCCGGACATCTTCAACTCGCTGCTCCAGATTCTTGAGGACGGGCGTCTCACCGACGCGCAGGGCCGCATGGTCGACTTCAAGAACACCGTGATCATCATGACCACGAACCTGGGGACGCGGGACATCTCCAAGGGCGTCTCGGTCGGCTTCGCCCGGCAGGGCGAGACCCGCGGGTCCTACGACCGGATGAAGGCGAAGGTCGGCGAGGAGCTCAAGCAGCACTTCCGGCCCGAGTTCCTGAACCGCGTCGACGACATCATCGTGTTCCACCAGCTGGAGCGGGATGAGATCTTCGAGATCGTCGACCTGATGATCAACAAGGTGGACGGCCGGCTCAAGGACCGGGACATGGGCATCGAGCTCAACCTCGCGGCCAAGGAGCTGCTCTCCGCGCGCGGGTACGACCCGGTGCTCGGCGCGCGGC
The DNA here is from genome assembly GCA_033854775.1 of Trebonia sp. Lineage (GTDB taxonomy): Bacteria > Actinomycetota > Actinomycetes > Streptosporangiales > Streptosporangiaceae > Trebonia. Next base: position 12,717 of record JAWWPV010000129.1, on the reverse strand, counting down.
CGCTCCGCCGGACGATCCAGCGGGAGATCGAGGACATGCTGTCCGAGAAGATCCTGTTCGGCGAGCTCCGGCCGGGGTCGATCGTGACCATCGACACCGAGGGCACCGGCGAGGAGGCGAAGTTCACCTTCAGCAGCCGGCCGAAGCCCGACTCGGTTCCCGACCCGGCGGCCCTCGTCGCCGCGACGGCCAGCGAGCCGGCCAGCGGTACGAACCCGAGCGTCGCCCCGTCCAGCGACGGGCCTGGCACAGCCCAGGCGATCGGCTAACGTCCGACACGTGAGCGGGCCGGGAACTGACCAAGTTCCCGGCCCGCTTCGCGTCCTCGCTCTGGTGGTGTGCGCCCCACACGGTCTCTCAACCCATTGGAAGGCCACGCGACTGGTATCTCGCGTCGCGCATAATGCTCTTCATGTCCTCGTCATACGCCGATTCAGTGCTCGGATGGTATGCGGCTCACGCTCGTGATCTTCCGTGGCGGGCGCCGGGGGTGTCGCCTTGGGCCGTGCTCGTCAGCGAGATCATGTTGCAGCAGACGCCGGTCAGCCGGGTCCTGCCCGCCTACCAGGCATGGCTCGCTCGCTGGCCCACCGCTGCGGCGCTCGCTGCCGATCCGCCTGGCGAGGCCGTGCGCCAATGGGGGCGGCTCGGGTATCCGCGGCGCGCGCTGCGGCTGCACGAGACCGCCGTGATCGTGACTGAGAAATACGCTGGCGAATTGCCCTCAACGCGCGACGAGTTGCTGGCGCTGCCGGGGATCGGGGCTTATACGGCTGCTGCCGTGGCCGTGTTCGCCTTCGGGCGCAAGCACGCGGTACTCGACACCAACGTCCGCCGAGTCCTGGCCCGCTTGACGTCCGGGCATGAGTTCCCCGGCGCGCAGCCTTCCGTGGCGGAATACCGCCTGGCCGAGTCGCTCCTGCCCGACGACGACGCCAGGGCGGCGCGCTGGTCGGTCGCCGTCATGGAGCTAGGCGCGCTCACGTGCTCGGCGGCAGCCCCCCGCTGTGACGACTGCCCAGTCGCACCGCAATGCGCATGGCTGGCTGCAGGCCGCCCAGCGGCCGAAATCCGCCCCGTAGGCCAGACCTACGAGGGAACAGACCGGCAATGCCGTGGCCGCCTCCTGGCGGTCCTCAGAGACTCGCGTGAGCCCGTCCCGCAGGCACGGCTGGACGCCGTCTGGCCCGACCACATCCAGCGCGCCCGCGCCCTAGACGGACTAGTGGCCGACGGCCTGGTAGACCCGCTACCGGATGGACGTTTCGCCCTGCCAGCTTGACCCCGCGTGTTCCCAACGGCGTGAGAGAACGGGCGCGCGGATAGAGGCCGGCGCGGCTACTGGGTCGCGAGTGTAATGATGTGCATACTTTTCGTGTGTGGATGGATGCGGACAGTGACGAAGAAGTGCCCGGCGACGACTATGACGGGTCGTATGACGACGGGCGGGACCTGAGTGATGACCGGGCCTTCTGGCGGCGGCGGTTCTTTATCCTCTGCGCCGGGGTAGTCGCGCTCGGGGTGTGTGCCTGGATGTTCCCCGGCGCCCATCAGCCGTCGGCGCGTACAGCCGCTGCCACCCGCGCGTCCGTGGCCGCGCTCGCCAGGCGTCAGGCGCTGCCCCCGGCCGCGTACGGGAGTGCCTGGCCCGGTCCCAAGGCCAGCGGCGGGCCGACGGCCAAGGCGAGCACCGCGCCGCCCACGGAGAAGGTGGGCACCGCCTATCACCCGAGCCCGGCGGCTCACCCGAGCCCGGCGGCGTCCGCGTCTGGCGGTGCGCCGCGCGCGTGCGCGCCCGCCGACATCGTGCTCAGCCTGTTCACCGGCCAGTCAAGCTACGCCAAGGGCGCTCAGCCGAAGTTCAGCGTCTATGCCGTCTCGACCTCGGCCGCCGCGTGCATGCTGCCGTACGGCGCTGGCTCGGTCCAGGTAGTCGTGACGCGGCACGGTCACGTGGTGTGGGACTCGGCGGCCTGCAAGTCCTCGGCGGTGAAGCCGGTCCGGTTCACGCTCGGCGTGCCGCAAGTGCTGACGATGAGCTGGGACCCCGAGGCCGCGAAACCCGCGGGCTGCGCAGGGTCGCTGCCCGCCGGCGCCGCTGGAACGCTCGACGCGGTCGCCATGGGCGACGGGCAGTCCAGTCCCGTGCACACCTTCAAGCTCGGGGCTTAGCCGCGGAAGGCGGCCTTCAGCGCATCACGCACGTCCTCCACCTCGATGACCTCCATCGCGGAACTGGTACTTGAACCGCTGGTCGAGCCTGCGGGGACGATCGCCTGGCGGAAACCCATCCGCTCCGCCTCGGCTATCCGGCGGGGCACGCCCGCGACGTTGCGCACCTCGCCGGCCAGGCCGACCTCGCCGACCGCGATGACGCCCTGGGGCAGGGACAGGTTGGCCACGGAGCTGGCGATGGCGAGGGCTACCGCCAGGTCGACGGACGGCTCGGTGAGCCGCACGCCGCCCACGGTGGCGGCGTAGACGTCCGACTTGCCCACCTTGACGTCCGCCCGCCGTTGCAGCACCGCGAGCACCATGCCGATCCGGGAGGCGTCGAGTCCCGAGGTGACCCGGCGCGGTACCTCGAGCACCGAGTGGCCCACGAGCGCCTGAACCTCGGCGAGCAGTGGCCGTCGGCCCTCCAGGGTGACGGTGACGCAGGTGCCAGGCACCGGCTCCCGGTGCCTGGAGAGGAACAGGCCGCTCGGGTCGGCCAGCCCGATCAGGCCGTACTCGCCGAGGTCGAAGCAGCCGACCTCGTCGGTGGGCCCGTACCGGTTCTTGACCGCACGGACCATCCGCAGCCGTGAGTGCCTGTCGCCCTCGAAGTGCAGGACCACGTCGACGAGGTGCTCAAGCGTGCGCGGGCCCGCCACCGAGCCGTCCTTGGTGACGTGCCCGACCAAGATGGTCGACATCGCCTTCTCCTTGGCCACGGCGGTCAGCGACGCCGCCACCTCGCGGACCTGGGTCACGCCGCCCGGCACGCCGTCTACCTCGCCGGCCGCGATGGTCTGCACCGAGTCGATGATCAGCAGCCTCGGCCCGACGGCGGACACGTGCGTGATGATCGCGTCCAGGTCGGTCTCTGCGGCCAGGTACAGGTTCTCGTGCACGGCGCCGATCCTGTCGGCGCGCAGCCGCACCTGGGCGGCGGATTCCTCGCCGGTGATGTACAGCACGGGGCCGGACGTCGCGACCAGGGCGCCTGCCTCAAGGAGGAGCGTGGACTTCCCGACCCCCGGCTCGCCGGCGAGCAGCAGCACCGCGCCGGGGACAAGGCCGCCGCCGAGGACCCGGTCAAGCTCGTCGAGGCCAGTGGGGCGCGCCGAAGCGTTCGCCGCGTCGACTTGCCCGATGGGCATCGCCGCGGTCGACACCGGCCCGCCGCCAAGCCGGGCGCTTCCCGTGCCGCCGTAGCCCGCCGCCCTGATCCCGGCGCGGACAAGCCGGGGAACCGCGGTCTCCTCCACGGTGCCCCACGCCTGGCACTCCCCGCACCGGCCGGCCCACTTCGCCGTCTGCCAGCCGCACTCGGTGCACCGGTAGGCCGGCGTCGACTTAGCCATGGCCGCACCATATCGGCACCCGCCGACATTCGGCCCACGGCGCCGACGCGCCGACGCGCCCGTGCTCAGGCAAGCCAGTGCGTCCGGAGAACAATCCATCGGGACATCGGCTCGGAGCGGGGCATAAGCTGGTCCGAGGAGTACCGCGCGACGGGAGGAGGGACGACAACCTTGTCCGGGCTGCCCGCGATTCCCGTCGTCTTGTCCACCTCGTCCGTATACCCGGAACGGACCACCGACGCTTTCGAAACCGCCGCGCGCCTCGGCTACGACGGGCTTGAGGTGATGGTCTACACCGACCCGGTCAGCCAGTCAGGTGATGCCCTGGCCAGGCTCGTCGACTACCACCAGGTGCCGGTGCTCGCCGTGCACGCGCCCGGCCTGCTGCTCACGCAGCTCGTCTGGGGCCGCGAGCCGTGGTCGAAGCTGGTCCGCGCCAAGGAACTCGCCGAGCGGGTTGGCGCGAAGACCGTCGTGGTCCACCCGCCGTTCCGCTGGCAGCGTGAGTACACCCGCGGGTTCGAGCAGGGCATCCAGCGGATGTCGGAAGAGACCGACGTCATCTTCGCGGTGGAGAACATGTTCCCGATCCGGGCAGGCGCCAACGAGGTGTCCGGGTACACGCCGCACTGGGATCCCACCAAGCTCGACGTCCCGAACGTCACGCTCGACCTCTCGCACACCGCCGCATCCGCGTCAGACGCCATGGTCATGGCCAACGACCTGGGGTCACGGCTCGCGCACATCCACCTGGCCGACGGCACGGGTGTGTCGAACGGCCCGGTTCCCGACGAGCACCTGGTTCCCGGACGAGGCAAGCAGCCCTGCGCCGAGTTGCTGCGCGGCATGGCCGCCACCGGCTACCGGGGCATGGTCGTGGCCGAAGTGAACACGCGGCGCGCCCCGACCAAGGACGACCGGCTGGCCGACCTCACGGAGACGCTCGCCTTCGCCAGAACTCACCTGGCATCCGTCCCGGTCACCTGAGAACTTCTCCCTAAGGGGCCCCGGCCCCGCTTGCGGCCAGGTTTGCAACTGCAAGCAGGCGAGCTAGCATGAAGTTGTGGCAAACATGAACAGCATCGGGGACTACATCAAGCAGCAGCGGGAACAGGCGAAGATCTCGCTGCGGCAGCTGGCCGAGCAGGCCGGCGTGTCCAACCCCTACCTGAGCCAGATCGAGCGCGGGCTGCGCAAGCCAAGCGCGGAGATCCTCCAGCAGATCGCCAAGGGGCTGCGCATCTCAGCCGAGGCGCTCTACGTACAGGCCGGCATCCTTGAGGACCGCCCGGGTGACTCCGGCGTCCGGGCGGCCCTGCTGACCGACCCGCAGCTCACCGAGCGGCAGAAGCAGGTCCTGGTCGAGATCTACGAGTCGTTCCGCAGGGAGAGCCACAAGCCGCCCACGGCTGAGGTCGTCGCGGTCGTTCGCGACCGGCCCGCGCCGGAGGACGCCCCGCCCGGCGAGGAAAACGAGCCGTCCGACACCGCCGGCCCCGCGTAGTTGCGGCGACGCGGTAGCTTAGTTACGTGGTCAACGTAATAGGCGGGGCATACGGCCCGCTCAACGACTTCTTCCTTGCGCTCGCGGTCGCGGCGTTCGTCGTCGAGACCTGGGCATTCATCGACGCCATGATCAGGCCCCCTCAGGCGTACCTCGCCGCGGGGAAGCTGACCAAGCTGAAGTGGCTGCTTATCCTCGGTGTCGCTTTCGTGCTCGGCCTCTACTCGGCCGCTTACGGCGGCGCGATCGGCTTCCTCTCGATCATCGCGTTCGTCGCCGCGGCGATCTACCTGTCGGACGTGCGGCCCAAGGTCAAGGACTTCCGCAAGGGCGCCAACACCCATTCGGGCCCGTACGGCCCCTGGTAACTGCCAAGTCAAAATCAAGGTCACGGGCAGTCCGAACGGGTGCGTGTGTCACCGTGTCGCGTCCCATGACACTGGCATCGCGATCGCGGTAACGGGATCATGCTTACGAGACGACCAGGAGCAGGAGAGGTACCGCGACTAGGGCGACGGAGCCGATGATTACCGCTGCCTGGGCGGCCTTAGGGAGCGGTGGCTGCGGCGTTAGCAGGCGAGTGACGCGCGCGGTGAGCTCGCCTTCGGCGACGGCCAGGGCCCCTGCGGGCGCGCCGTCAGGGCCGGCGGTGCCAAAGCGCAGGAGAGCGGTAGCCAGTTCGCGGGGGAGCAGGCCGCGGACGCGGAGGGCGTGGTCGTCCGCCATCATCTCGACGAGCAGGGCGACCGTGCGGTAGGACTGGGCGAGCACGCGGGAGCGGGGGAACGTGCGGCGCAGCGACGTGAACGGGATCAGCACGAGATCGTGCCTGGCCCGCACGTGGGCCCGCTCATGGGCGAGGACAGCGGTGAGCTCGGCCGGAGCGAGCAAGGCGAGCGTGCCGGCGCTGACGACGATCTGCGAGCGGATGCCAGGAAGGCAGTAGGCGGCGGCCGCCGGGTAGTCGATCACGAGCGCGCCGGGAACCTTGGGATCGCCGTGCGCGAGCAGAGCGAGGAGTTCCCGCTGGCGGCGCCGTGCGCTAACCGCGCCGGCGAACGCCATCACCAGCACCCCGCAGAGCGCGGTGAACAGGGCGAACCCGGCGACGAGGGCGGCGAACCTGATGCCGGTGAGGACGAGCGGCTGGTGCGGGGCGACCAGTTGGCCGGATGCCATCCGGTTGCCGAGCACCCTGAAACCGCCGAGGACCCCCGCCTGCGTTCCCGGGCCGCTGACGCCGATCGCGAGCAGCGCGCCGACAGCTGCGAGACCCCCTGCCAGGCCAAGAGCCTGCCACAGCAAAATCGCGGTCGCCGGGGACCTGCGCGGCCAGGAGACACGCAGCATTGCATGCGCGCATCGCACGCTTCCCACGGCGACCGCGGCGAGAAGTACCGCCTCGGCCAGTGCCCCCATAATCCGACTCCGCTGTCTCCTTGAGACTCGTCATCCTGGTGCTCTAGCTCAAGGCCCGATAGGGCCCCGAGAAGCACCTCCGCCTCGGCGCCGGACACGCTCTGCGCGAACCTAGCGAGAGCCGCGTCCCTGTCGCCGGTCTGTGCCAGCGCGGTCAGCATCAGCTCGGCCACGTAGGCCTCGCGGGTCGCGGCCGGGCGGTACCGCCAGGCGCGGCCGTCCCGTTCCCTGCGCGCGAACCCCTTTTTCGCCAGCCGGTCAAGCACAGTCATCACTGTGGTGTGAGCCAGGCTCTGAGTGAGCCCGTTGCTGACCTGTCTAACGGTCAGCGCCGAATCTGTTTGCCAGAGGACTTCCATAATGGCACGTTCGAGGTCGCCCAGCCTGTTCACGAAGATAAGAGTACCGTCGATGCCGTTTCCGTGGCCAGACCTGAGGTCTCTGCGGCTAGTGGGGATTTTGAGATCTGCACGCAGCCCACGATGATCGCCGCGAGCGCGACGATCTGCGGCACCAGCCACCAGCCGTCGCGCAGGGTCTCGCTGAAGAGCGTCACGCCGTAGGCGATGCTGATCAGCGCGTCCCCGACGGTGAGCATCGGCTGTGATGCCACCAGGCTGCCGGCCTGAAGCGCGTTCTGGAGAAGGAACAGCGATCCGACGCCTGCCACCGCGACGCCGTAGATATGCCAGCTGGTGAAGAGTCCGACCACGCCGTCGTCAAGGTCTGCCACCGCGTTCTTCATCAGTGCCGCCGTCAGCGCGTAGCCGCAGGCGGCGGCGAGCCCGAGCAGCGCGGCCCGCGGCTCGCCCTTAGTGCTCATGGCCGTGGTGATCAGCGCCGTCTCGAAGAGCGCGGTGGCGATGAGCGCGATGACCCAGCTCGTGTTCTGGGCGGAGTCGATGGCGCCGGTTGGCTGGGCGACCGCGAGCCCCGCGCCGAGGGCGGCCGTGGTGAGGATGATGGCGCCCCACGGCAGCTGCCTGAGCGCGGCGCTGTTGTGATTGGCGAGCGCGGCGAGCACAAGCGTGACCGGTAGCTCGATGATGAAGATCGGCTGCACGAGCGCGATCGGGCCGGTCGCGAGGGCGGCGGCCTGAGCCACCGCCGCCACGATGACCATGCCGATGCCGGCGAGCCACACCCGGCGCTTGAGTAGATCGGCGATCAGCGAGATGTGCATGGACCGCTCGGACGGTACCTGGGCCGCCGCCTTGCGCTGAAGGACCGCGGCGCAGGCGTTGCTTCCCGCGGTGAGCAGCGCGAAGAGGACGCAGAGCAGCGTGTGCACCCCGATAGTGTGCAGGTGCAGGTGCACACTGACACTGGCCTGGTCCAGGGTGGTCACGCCGGGCTCTTCTTCTGCTGGTTCCTGTGCGCTTGGGAGTTAGCGAGAGCGGCGAACGGCCGCAGGTTGGCCAAGCTCTCCCCCCGCTTCTCGCGCCATGCCCATTCCCTTAGGATGGCGGACGCGAACCCAATCCTGAGCGCCTCGTTGAACGTCTCGTCAGAGTAGGCGAGAACGCAGCCGAGTAGCGTATCGATCTCCGTCTCGGAGGTCGCGGACAGCGGCAGGCGCCCGGTCAGGTAGACGTCACCCGTCCGGTCGAGGGCAAAGTGCACCCCGTACATCCGGGCGTTGCGCTCAAGCAGGAACCGGTAGAAGGCCGCGTGATTCTCGTCCGGCTGACGGCAGAAGAAGGCCTCAACCTGGAGACTGTGCTCCCCGACAATCAGCCAGGTCAGGGTGGCGAGCTTGTGCTCACCCTCGAGGCGCACCAGGTAAGCGCCGGGTTCCGGTTGCTCATAACTGAGGCCGAGGTTGTCCAGGGCGGCCTCGATGGCATCGCAGGGGGAAGCGCTGCCGCCGGGCATGACGGTTACGCCCCGACCCGTGCTGCTACCTCATCCATAGCACCGGTATACACCCTGGCCAGCCGGTCCACTGTCGCGGACCAGCCGAAAGCGGACGCGTGTCGGCGTGCGCCCGCGGAAAGCGCCTGCAAGCGCCTGGGCGCACCGATGAGGTACTTGATGACCCTGGCCCAGTCGGCTGGGTCATGGCCCGTTACGAGGACGCCGGAGTGGCCGTCCTTGACGACCGTGCGCAGGCCGCCGACGCTCGCCGCCACCACGGGGGTGCCGCAGGCCTGCGCCTCGAGGGCCACGAGGCCGAACGACTCGGAGTGCGACGGGGTGAGCATCACGGTCGCCGCCCGGTACCACTGCGCGAGCTCCGCCTGCGGGCACGGGGGCTCGAACCGGACGATGTCGCCGATCCCGAGGTGGGCCGCCAGCTCGCGCATCCGGTCCGGGTCGGCCCGCTCTTGCAGGCCGCTCGGGCCGCCGACGATGACGACTTGAAGGGTGCCGCGCAGGTCGGGATCGGTCTCAAGCAGCCTGGCGGCCGCCTTGAGCACGACGTCGGGTCCCTTGAGCGGCTGCACCCGGCCCACGAAGAGCAGCACGACCGCGTCAGGCGCGACCCCGAGCCTGCGACGCGCCTCCGCCGTGGCCCGCGGGCCACCTGGCTGGAAGACGCTCAGGTCCGCGCCCGGGTTGACGGTCTGCACCTTGGCGGGGTCCGCGCCGTACAGGTCCGTCAGCTGGAGTGCCTCCTCGGCCGTGTTGGCGATCAGCCGGTCCGCGGCGGCCACTACCTCAAGCTCGCCGCGGATCCGCTCGTCAGGCTCGGCGGCGTCGCCCGTCGCGAGTGCCGCGTTCTTCACCTTGCCAAGGGTGTGCATCGACTGCACGAGCGGAACGCCCCAGCGCTCCTTGGCGGCCGCGCCGACCTTGCCTGACAGCCAATAGTGCGCGTGCACCAGGTCATACCGGCCAGGCTCTGACGCGGCCTCGGCGCGCAGCACCTCAAGCGTGAACTGGCAGACCTGCGCGGGCAGGTCGTGCTTGTCAAGCTCCTCGAACGGGCCGGCCACGACACTCCGGACGAGCACGCCAGGTGCGAGCTCGGCAAGCGGCGGCGTGTCCCGGCAAACCGCTCGGGTGAAGATCTCCACCTCGGTACCGCGAGCCGCGAGCCGCTTCGCGACCTCGACAACGTAGACGTTCAGCCCGCCGGCGTCGCCAGTACCCGGCTGGTCGAGCGGGGACGTGTGGACGCTGAGCGTGGCGATCCGTCGTGGAAGGCCATTGGGCAGGCTGGACACAGCTGTAACCAACCGCGCCGGAGGTGTTCGTGTTCCCGTGGCCGCCATGTGCGGCGGCGGGGCCGCCAGCTAGGCTGGCCCGCATGGGAACACTTGTGCTGCTGCGGCATGGTGAAAGCGAATGGAACTCCAAGGGACTGTTCACCGGCTGGGTGGACGTCGGCCTGGCCGAGAAGGGCCGCCAGGAGGCGTCGGCCGCCGGGCGGATGCTCGTCGACGCGGGACTTCGCCCCGACGTGGTGCACACGTCGGTTCTCACCCGCGCCATCAGCACCGCTAACGTCGCGCTTGAGGCGGCGGGCCTCAGCTGGCTGCCGGTCAGCCGCTCGTGGCGGCTGAACGAGCGGCACTACGGCGCGCTCCAGGGGAAGGACAAGGCCCAGACGCGCGAGGAGTTCGGCGACGAGCAGTTCATGACCTGGCGCCGCTCCTACGACGTGCCGCCGCCGCCGCTCGCCGATGATGACCCGCTCTCCCAGGTTGGCGACGCGCGGTACGCCACGCTGCCGCCCGAGCTGATGCCGCGCACCGAGTGCCTGCGTGACGTCGTGGCGCGGATGCTCCCGTACTGGTACGACGCGATCGTCCCCGATATCGCGGCGGGCAGGACCGTGCTCGTGGTGGCGCACGGCAACTCGCTGCGCGGGCTGGTCAAGCACCTGGACGGCATCAGCGACGCGGCGATCGCCGAGCTCAACATCCCGACGGGCATACCGCTGCTGTATCAGCTGGACGACGCGTTCAGCCCGCAGGTGCCCGGGGGGCGCTACCTGGACCCTGAGGCGGCCACCGCGGCGGCCGAGGCCGTTAAGAACCAGGGCCGCTGACGTGAGCAGATGGTGAATGGGTAGGTTTTAGCGGATGTCCGGGGATTTGCGAGAAGGTGAACATCCGGAAAAGAGTGAAATTTCCGGCAACCTTTCGATTGTGGTGGCCCCGGAAGCTGCGCATACCATCAGATACGTGAGTATGGACTGGTCAGACCCGCGTGTGCCGCTCCGGAGGCATATGTCCTCCCAGGTCAGGGACACGGCATGGCGGTGAAGACGCGCGCCGGGAAGGGAATGCGGCAGCCGAGGAACGCGCGGCTCCGATCCGCGCAGCAGCCGGCGAAACTGCCGCCAGGGATTGCGTCGGTCCTTTCCGTACTTTCGTCTTCCGCCGTCGTCGTCGACAGTGAGGACCGCGTGCTGCGCGCCAGCGCCGCCGCCCGCGCCTTCGGGATCGTCAAGGGCGACCGGCTCATGGTGAGCGAGCTCGCCGCCCTCGCCAGGCAGGTTCGCAGGGACGGTGAGATCCGCGAGGCCGAGTTCGAGGTGCCGGTACCGCGCTTCGGCGGCCGGACCACCACCTTCGCGGTCCGGGTCGCCCCGCTGTCCGGCACCGTCGGCGGCGGCGGGCTCGTCCTCGTGCTCGCAGAAGACCAGACCGACAGGCACCGGGTGGAGGAGGTCCGCAGGGACTTCGTGGCCAACGTGAGCCACGAGCTCAAGACCCCGGTCGGCGCGCTCGCCTTGCTTGCGGAGACGATCGAGGACGCGGCCGACGACGAGGAGGCGGTGCGCAGGTTCGCCGGCCGGATGCGCCAGGAGGCGGCCCGGCTGACGTTCCTCGTCCAGGACCTGATCACCCTCTCCAGGATCCAGGCGGCCGAGCCGGTCCCCGACCCGGCACCGGTGGCCATCGACGCAGTGGTCGCCGAGGGGCTCGACCGGTGCCGGATGAAGGCGAACGCGCGCGGCATCACGCTCGCGTCGATCGGCGTCCGCGGGCTCAGCGTGCTCGGCGAGGAAGACCTGCTGGTGACCGCGGTGCGCAACTTGCTTGAGAACGCGGTCGTCTACAGCCCGGAGCGCACCAGGGTCGTGGTGTGCGTGAAGAAGCCGGGTGACGGGGGCGTCGAGATCAGCGTGACCGACCAGGGCATCGGCATCCCCGAACGTGACCTTCAGCGGATCTTCGAGCGTTTTTACCGCGTCGACCCGGCCCGCTCGCGGGCCACCGGCGGCACAGGACTCGGGCTCGCCATCGTGAAGCACGTGACGGCCGCGCACGGCGGCCGGGTCACGGTGCGGAGCGTGGAGGGCGCAGGTTCCACCTTCACCCTGTGGCTACCACTGCGGAGCGAGAATGACGGCACAAGCGCCGATCGAACGCGCGTGTAACTTTTTCCCACCCAACCCCGCCCCGCTCCCACCCAACCCGCTTCCCGCCCGACCCCGCTCATCCCGCTCGACCCCGTCAGGAGGGGGACTTCAGTGACACGCGTGCTCGTGGTCGAGGACGAGGAGTCGTTCAGCGACGCCATTTCCTACATGCTCCGCAAGGAGGGGTTCGAGGTGGCTGTCTGCGCGACGGGCCCGGACGCGCTCGACACCTTCGACCGCACCGGTGCCGACCTGGTGCTGCTCGACCTGATGCTGCCGGGCCTGCCGGGCAGCGAGGTGTGCCGCTCGCGTCGCGAGCGGTCAAGCGTGCCCGTCATCATGCTGACCGCCAAGGACAGCGAGATCGACAAGGTAGTCGGCCTTGAGCTCGGCGCCGACGACTACGTGACCAAGCCGTTCTCATCGCGGGAGCTCGTGGCCCGGATGCGGGCCGTGCTGCGCAGGCGCGGCGATGTCGAGGAAGTGGCCGACGCGACGCTCGAGGCCGGGCCGGTGCGGATGGACGTGGAGCGGCACGTGGTCAGTGTCCGCAGCGACCAGGTCCAGCTGCCGCTGAAGGAGTTCGAGCTCCTGCAGGTCCTGCTGCGCAACGCCGACCGGGTCCTCACCCGGATGCAGCTCATCGACCGGGTGTGGGGGGCCGACTACGTCGGTGACACCAAGACCCTTGACGTGCATATCAAGCGGCTCCGCGCCAAGATCGAGGTCGACCCCGCCAAGCCACGGCACATCGTGACGGTCCGCGGCCTCGGGTACAAGTTCGAGTCGGCCGGCTGAGCCCCGAGGAACGCACGAAAACACCGCGGCCCGCACGCCAGCTCGGCCGGCGGCGGGCCGCAACGCTTTCGCCCGGCGGCTACCGTGTCACGGGGTCGCGGTCGGCGTCG
>JAWWPV010000128.1:0-2617 GCA_033854775.1 Trebonia sp. | reverse complement strand
GGGCGGCCGCCCATTCGCCGAGCTCGCCGGGCTGACGCTGCTCGAGGCGTATCCGGCGTCGGCTTCCGGCGACGGCCTGTTCGCCATGGCCGAGCGGGTCCTGGCCAGCGGCCGCGCCGAGCACATGACTCCGGCCGCCGCGCCGTGGGGGAGGGGCGCGGCCCGCGTGGTGCTCGGGCTGCGGGACCGCGCGGGAGTCCTGCTCGGCGTGGCTGAATTCTGGTGGCCGGCACCGCGGGGCGTATTCGACGTCACCGCCAGGGGCTGGGTGTCGGCGGCGGTCGCCGGTTTCGCCGACGTGCTCGGCCTGCGCCTGGCCTACGGCCCGGTGGGATCGACGGCGCCGTCATTGCCGATCTTCCGTGCGCTTGACCAGATGACCGAGTCCGCGCTCGTCGTCAGGCCGCTGCGCGACGCCGACGGCACCGTGACCGACTTCTGCGTCGTCCACGTGAGCCCGCGGTACGTCGACCCAGGCGGCCGCCGGCCCGCCGAGCTCGCCGGGCTGACGCTGCTCGAGGCCTACCCGGCCTCGGCTTCCGGTGACGGCCTGTTCGCCATGGCCGAGCGGGTCCTGGCCAGCGGCCGCGCCGAGCACGTGACTCTGGCCGCCACCTTGACCGGCACCGCCCTGACGGGTGACGTGGACACGGTCCAGGTCACCGGGATCCACGTGGTCCCGTTCTTCGCCGGCGTGATCTTCACCTGGCGGCCGGTCGGTGAGACCGAGGAGCGCGCCGACCTGCTCGGCCACGCACAGCGCCTTGGCCGCATCGGCGCCTGGGAGGAGAACCTGGTCACCGGGGACGTTCGCTGGACCGAGTCCGCGTTCGCCGTCTTCGGACTTGACCCGCTGCACGCGCTGCCGATCGCGACCACCAGCCTGCACAGCTTCGTGATCGCGGCGGACCGCGCGCCGGTCCGGCGGTTCCGCCAGTCGCTGCTGCACCGGCGCGAGCCGACCGTCGCGGTGTTCAGGATCGTCCGCCAAGGTGACACCGCCATCAGGCAGATCCGCATCTTCGCCGAGCCGGTGCTGGCCGGCGACGAGGTGGTGGCACTGCGCGGCGCCTTCCAGGATGTCTCGTCGCATTACCACACCCAGGTCGCGCTCGCCGCGACCCAGGACCAGCTGGCCGACAGCGAGCAGCGGGCCGCGCAGGAGCAGCAGCTCGCGCTCCGCCTGCAGCGCGCCATCATGCCGGAGGACGAGCCGCCGGTGGAGGCGGCCGGGGTGGAGGTGGCCGTCCGCTACCGGCCGGCCGAGCAGGGGCGCCTGGTGGCGGGGGACTGGTACGACGCGCTGCTGCTGCCCGACAAGCGACTGCTGCTCGTGGTGGGGGACATCACCGGCCACGGCATCGACGCGGTGACGGGCATGGTGGCCGCGCGCAACGCGCTGCGCGGCCTCGCCGCGACCGGCGCGGGCCCCGCCGACCTGCTCAGGCATCTCAACTACGCGGCCTGCCACCTGACCGAGGGCATCGCGGGCACCGTCGTGTGCGGCCGCTATGACCCGGAGACCCGCGTGCTGTGCTGGGCGAGGGCCGGGCACCTGCCGCCGGTCCTGGTGCGCGACGGCGCGGCCGAGATGCTGCCGCTCCCCGAGGGCGTCCTGCTCGGGCTTGACCCGGACGCCGAGTACGAGGAGGCCACGCTGCCCATGCGCGGCGGTGACACCCTCCTGCTGTTTACCGACGGGCTGATCGAGCGCCGCGCCGACTCGATCAGCGACGCGCTGCGCGAGTTCACCGCCGCCGCCGTGCCCGCGGACCCCGACGTCTCGGCCCACGCCGACCGCATACTCAACCACGCCACCGCTGACACCGACGACGACGCCTGCCTGGTCGCGGTCAGGATCCTCTGACTGGCCGGCGAGGCTAGGCCGCCGAGGCCACGAAAGCGCCGCGCGCAGGTCACCACCTGGGTCGCCAGGCGCGCGGCGCTCGCCCCCGTATCCGGAATCACCACATAGCGTGGCTCTTCCATCACGGGTCGCGGCTACCCCGGCGAAACCGCTCTAAACAGCCTTCTCAGCAGTGCAGGAGGTGGCGCGCGAAGAACCGCTCGGAGCTGTCGACCTCGAACCTCGGCACCTCCGCGTGGCGGCCGGGATTGGCGTGCAGCGTCTTGTCCGCCCGTCGCCGCGGCCGCTAGCCGGTTGCCCCGAGCCGCACGTCCCGTGACAGCGTCACCGCGCACTCGAGCACCCCGGCGTGCACGAACGCCTGCGGCACGTTGCCCCGCAGCTGCCGCTGGTGCACGTCGTACTCCTCGGTATACAGCGCGGCGGGACCGCAGGCACTGCGGTTCCGCTCGAACCAGTGCGCCGCCGCCACCGGGTCGCCGCACGCGTGCGCCGCGAGCGCCATCCAGAGCCCGCATAGCAGGAACGCCCCCTCCGCCAGGTGCAGCGGCCTGTCGTCGTGCCGGAACCGGTACATGTACCCGTCGACGCCGAGCTCGGCCCGGACCGCGTCGACGGTCGCGCGGGCACGCGGGTCGGACAGCGGCAGCGCGCCCCGGACCAGCGGCAGCAGCAGGGCGGCGTCCACCCGTGGATCGTCCGGTGCCCGCTGCAGCCGCCCGGAAGCGTGCACGCAGTCGCCGAGGCTCG
>JAWWPV010000127.1:0-3181 GCA_033854775.1 Trebonia sp. | reverse complement strand
GACATTGAAAAGCTGATCGATTATTACGGTGTTACCGATCCACTACGCTGGCGGCTGCTTGAGCTTGCCGAGGGTGCCGTCCAACGTGGTTGGTGGGACGATTACGCAGATGCCATCAACCCTCAATATCTGGAATACATAGGGCTGGAGGAGGAGGCGACGTCTTGTCTCCAGTGGCAGTCCGACACCGTCCCTGGCCTGCTGCAAACCGAGGATTACGCGGGCCGGCTGATCGACACTTACGCAACTGTGAACCCAACCGTCACCCCACGCGCACGGGAGCGCTCCTTGCGGGTCCGGATGCTTCGTCAGGCACGACTGACTCAGGAACCAGTCCTCCAGCTCTCCATCATCATGGACGAGGCCGTGCTCTTGAGGGGTATTGGCGATCCCGCGATCATGCGCGCTCAGCTCGCCCGCTTGGCGGACGTCTCTAAGTTGCCCAATGTTGACCTGCGTGTCTTGCCGCTGAGCCGCAACGCCGGGCTGCACGGGGCATCTTTCGTGATCATGAGCTTCGGCTCTAGAGAGACTCCCGAGGCCGCCGCTCTCGGTGACGTCGTCAGCACAGAGAACCTGAAAACCGAGCTCTACATCGAGGGAGAGACCGATACGTACCTGTATCGGTTGTTCTTCCAGGCCCTGGACAATGCGGCGCTGCCGCCTGACGAGTCACGACTCTTTATCATCTCCACGTTGGAGCACACATGGTCGTTACTTTCCACTAAGCTTAGCCCGGCTAGCGTCCTGTCGACGTCGCTCGATACTTGTCGGCCATCCCGATGTCCGAATTGCGCTTTGGATCATGGAGAATCCTGGTTTCCGTGTCGCCAGGAGGCCGGAGTCAACGTCGAGGATCGCTAGCCCGGCGAAGGAGGCGACAAACGGAGGTGGGCTTGATGCGATTTTTTGCTGTCCAGAGCAAGGGGCAAGCGGGCGGCGATTCTCCCGGCACATGGATAAAGAGCTCACTGAGCTCGTACAACGGCAACTGCGTTGAGGTAGCGGGCCTCGCCGATGACATCATCCGTGTCCGCGACAGCAAGAATCCGCGAGGCGGGGTCCTCAACTTCACGCAAGCCGAGTGGGACGCGTTCATTGGGGGCGTCCGCCTGGGCGAATTTGAACGCAAGGCCCGCAACCTGTAGCCGGTAGACCGCAAGAGCAAGCAGCGAGTTCGTGCATCGGAACGGGTAGCCACCCTTTCCGGTGCACGCAGCCAAGGACGAGCCTCCACGGGAGCCTGTCACCCTTGCCGCCGCGGGCGGTGAGAGGATCAGGGTGACGCGATCAGACTGATGGAGGCGTGAATGAAGTTCGCCTGGCTGTGCAGCCACGAGTCCTACCAGCCCGAAGACCTGGTCAAGCAGGCCGTGGCCGCGGAGAAGGCCGGGTTCGACGTCGTGCTCGGCAGCGACCACTTCCACCCGTGGGTCGACGACACGAGCGCCGCCGGCTTCGTCTGGTCGTGGCTTGGTGCCGTCGCGGCGCAGACAGAGCGAGTCGAACTCGGCACCTCGGTCACGTGCCCGCTGTTCCACTACCACCCGGCGCTCGTCGCGCAGATGGCCGCGACCACCGACCGGCTGTCCGACGGCAGGTTCATGCTCGGCGTTGGCACCGGCGAGGCGATCAACGAGCGGCCACTCGGCTTCCCCTTCCCCGGCTACGGCGAGCGCCAGGCCCGGATGCAGGAAAGCCTGGAGATCATGCACCGCCTCTTCGAGGGCGAGAAGCTGACGTTCCACGGCGAGCACTACACGACCGAGACCGCCAAGCTCTACTCCCCGCCCAAGGGCAGCCTGCCGATCCTGATGGCCGCCGGCGGCCCGAAGTCCGCCGCGTTCGCGGGCACTTATGCCGACGGCCTGATCACCAGCGTGAAGGACCCCGCGGAAACGGTCGACAAGGTCATCGCCCCCTACCGCAGGGCCGCGACCGAGATCGGGAAGGCGCACCTGGTCCTCGCCACCCGCTGGACCGTACTGGCCGCCGACCCCGTCGAGGCCTGGCGGGCGCTGTCGTCCATACGCGGCCTGCGTGCACCCGGCCGCCTTGAGGCGACCGACCCGGCCGAGCTCCGCTTCAGGGCCGACGAGATGGACCGCGACGAGGTCCTGTCGAGCTACACGGTCGTCCCCGACGCGGAAGGCCTGATCAACGCCTACTACCCCCTGGTCACCGACGTCGGCGCCGACATCGTCTCCATCCAGGTGTTGTCCGCCGACCCGATGGCGGCGATCGAGCTCATCGGCAAGGAAGTCCTGCCCAAGCTCCGCGAGCTAGCTCCCTGAGCCGTGCGGCGGCTCGGCCGGGTCCCTGAAGGCCTGGAGCACCAGCGAGTCACCGCGGAACAGCGGGCTCTCGCTGACCTGCTGCTCGATCGACGCCTCGGACATCGTGTAACCCAGGAACAGCAGCAGCGACGCCGCCTGGACGAGGATCACCAGCCAGACCGAGGAGCCGGCCAGGAAGTCGTTGAGGGCGTGCAGGACGGCCGGTATCGCCACGCCGAGGACGATGAGCTGGATCCGGCGGCGCGGGTAGTTCAGCGCTAGGCCGATGAAGAAGCCCGCGATCCCGGCCCAGACAGCGTGCTGGAAGCCGTCGACGAAGATCCGCTCGGCGAAGGCGAGCGCGGCGTTGACCGCCTGGTCGTTGGACTGCGCCTGGTTGATGCCGATGATGTCGTTGGAGGTGTAGAACGCCTGCTCGGCGACGCCGAAGGTGAGGCCGGCGATCGTCCCGAGGAACATCGACATCCGGACGCTCAGCTTCACCTTCCGGTACTTGAGCAGGATGAGCCCGGCCAGCAGCACCGGCAGCGCCTTGGTGATCTCCTCGTTGAAGCCGACCCCCAGGGCGGGGAGGAACGAGATGGAGCCGCTGAGGTGCAGTCTGTCGTTGACGTTGATCGTCACCAGGTTGATCCACACCAGGGTCCACGCGACGATGCCCGCCGTGGCGTAGAGCTCCTGCCGCGTGAGGTGACCGGGACGGATCAGCAGCCAGAAGCCCATGATCCACAGCGGTGCGATGTACAGGCTGTAGGCCCACCCCGGCGCGGACAGGTCGTTCGATGAGGACAGGACCGCGAGAAAGATCAGCGGGAGCAGCGCGTAGGCGATGACAAGCAGCCGCAGCCCCTGCCGCCAGCCCGAGTTGTGCAGCCAGCTGTGCA
>JAWWPV010000126.1:0-5944 GCA_033854775.1 Trebonia sp. | reverse complement strand
TGGGTGCCGTCGTTGCGCTCGGCTTCGGCCTGCCACCGTGCCTGTCGCGCCGTGAGTGTTGCTGCGTTCTGCAGTTCTGCGCAGTCCAGGGTGTCGTGGTTGACGTCCACGACGATGGTGTCGCCGTCGGCGATGAGCGCGATCGGGCCGCCGAGTGCTGCCTCGGGTGAGACGTGGCCGATGACAAGTCCTACCGACCCGCCCGAGAAGCGGGCGTCGGTCAGCAGCGCGATGGTGATGCCGCGGCGGCGGCACAGCGCGGTGATCCGCGAGGTCGGATCGAGCAGCTCCGGCATGCCCGGAGCGCCGCGCGGACCCTCGTAGCGGATCACCACCATGTCGCGGTCCTCGAACCGCTCCGGCGCGGAGGCCAGCGCCTGGATCAGCGCCGCCTCACTGTCGAAGACGCGGGCGCGCCCGGCGAACCGGCCGTCCTGCATCCCGCCCTCGACCCCGGCGAGCTTGATCACCGCGCCGCCCTGGGGGGCAAGGTTGCCGCGCAGCAGCCGCAGGCCGCCGGTCGGCTTGAACGGCGCCGACAGCGGATGGATGACCTCGCCGTCCGGGGCGGGCGGGCTGAGCCGGGCGACCTGCCCCGCGAGCGTCTCTCCGGTGCAGGTCAGGCAGGTGCCTTCGAGCAGCCCGGCGCTGAGCAGCTCGCGGACGATCACCGGCAGGCCACCTTTGGCGTCGATGTCGACCATCGAGTAACGGCCGAAGGGACGCGCGTTCACCAGTACCGGCAGCGTCCGCGACACGCGGTTGAATTCGTCCTGGGTGATGACCTCGCGCCAGAAGTCGATGCCGGCGGCGCGGGCCAGCTCGGGCGCGTGCAGCACGACGTTGGTGGAACCGCCCATGGCGATCGCCACCAGCGTCGCGTTCCGCAGCGACGCCGGGGTGACGATGTCGCGGGGCCGGATGTTACGTTCGGTCAGCACCTGCAGTGCATCCAGCAGCTGGGTGGGGAATTCCGTGGTACGGCGAGGGTCTTGCGAGGCGGGGCCTACCATGTGCAGCGGCTCCATGCCGCAGGTCGCGATGAACGACTGCATGGTGTTGTAGGTGAACATGCCGCCGCAGCTGCCGTGGCCGGGCGAGGCCTGCAGCGCGATGCGGCGCCGCTCGGCCGGCGGCTCTGCCGCCGCCTGAAAGCAGGAGATGATGTCGATCGGCTCGCCGGTGCCGGAATCGATGCCGGGGCGGATCGACCCGTCGGACATGATCACTGCGGGCACATTGCGCTCCAGGATCGCGGCCAGCGTCCCGACCGGAGGCTTGTCGCAGGCGACCACGGCGATCACCCCGCGGACATCGCTCCCTTCCAGGTGCAGGCACACACCGTCGTTGGTGGTCTCCCGGCCGATCAGGGAGTACCGCATCTCGGGCGTGCCGTTGCGCTGTCCGTCGGAGATCCCGCCCGCGAAGTTAGGCGCGATGACCCGCACCGGCAGATCAGCGTCCACGACCCGGCGGCGCAGCTCAGCCTGGATCGCCTCGACCTTCGCGGGGACCCCGGCGTAGCAGATGCTGTCACCGAGATTGCCGATGACCCCCCAGGCGGGGCAGTGGATCTTGTCCGGGTCCTGTCCCAGGAGCCGCGCCGTCGCGACCGCCTGCGTGTCCTGTCCCGGCTTCCAATCCTCTATGTCTGTCATCGTCAACCCCTCGTGTCCCGCGCTCCGAATCGTGGTCGATGGTACCGAGGCTTGGCGACTTGCCGCCGAGGCGGGGCACAAGCGCCAGCCTGCTGTGCCTGGAAAGCCAGGCCGGGCACGTGCCGTCGGTGCGAGCGCAACTCGCGGGTGACCTAGCGCGGGGTGTGGTCGTGGAGGAATCGGCCGGCCGCTTCGGTGGCGGCGGGCAGGTGCTCGGGGTCTTTCCACGGTTCGAGCAGCTCGGCGGCTGGCGCGAGTGCGGCGATCTCGCGGCCGGTCTCGGTCGGGTGGTACTCATCGACTCCGGGCAGGACGAGCATCGGCGTGCGGAAGGACCGCACCTGGTCCCGGGTCACGCTGACGGCGAAGTCGGGAGCCCACATCGTGGTGGAGAACGCCTCGATCTCGTCGCTGCCGAGATCGTCGCGCTTGCTCATGAGCTGCTCACGCCACGGCTTCCAGAGGTTGTCGAAGAGCTCCCGGTTGCCCGCGATGATCCCGACCGGCTGCTCGAGGACGGCCGCGACGACTCGTTCCGGCGCGAGTTCGAGCAGCTTGAGGATGAACGGGCCGCCGATGCAGCAGCCGAACACCAGGAACCGGTCGATGCCGAGATGATCCATGACGGCGAGCTGGTCGGCCGCGTAGGCCCCCCACGGGTCGCCGGCCTCAAGCGGGCCGGTGGACTGGCCTGCGTTGCGCTGGTCCATCGCGATCATCCGGTACTGCCCGGCGTACGCCGTCAGCGGGTTGATCGCCGCCACTTCCCACAGCGGCACGCTCGAGCGCATCCCGCCTGGCGCCAGCGTCAGCATGGGAAACCCTGTCCCCTGCTCGGTGTACCAGATCTTCGCCTCGCCATTGTCGACGTACGGCACACGGGCCTCCTCTCGCGACTCAGATTCCGTGACCCAGCCTATGGCCGGGCCGCCCGGCTACGACAGGACTGCCCGCTACTGGCCGAAGGCGGCGCCGGCCGGCAGCGGCCACGTTTCCCTAGGGGTTTTCTGCCTTTGCCGGCACGCCCGTCGCGGCGTCGATGCCGGTCAGCGCCAGCACTTCCTCTTTCGTGAACCCGGGGGCGACCTGCTCAACTGCCAGCCTCCCGTCCTTGCGGCGGAACTGCGCCAGATCGGTCACCAGGATGTCGACGCAGGCCTTGCCGGTGAGCGCATAGCTGCAGCGCTGCACGACCTTCGGCCGGTCCCGGCTGTCGCGGTGCTCCATCATCACCATGACGGTGCGGCCGGAGGCGACCAGGTCCATAGCGCCGCCGATGCCGCCGCCGATCATGCCGTCGGTCTGCCAGTTGGCGAAACTGCCCTCGGCATCTACCTGGTAGGCACCGAGGACGACGGCGTCTACCCGGCCGCCCCGCACCATCTCGAAGGCGGTCACGCTGTCGAAGTAGGAGATACCCGGGCTTGGGGTAACGGGGTACCCGCTCGCGTTGAAGACGTCCGGGTATGTCTGGTCGTCGGGAACGATCTCGCCGTAGCCGAGGATGCCGTTCTCGCCGTGGAGGATGAGGTGCCGGTTACCTGCGTACGAGGACAAGTAGCTCGGTATGCCGAGGCCGAGGTTGACGTAGGCGCCTTCGGGCAGGAGTGATGCGGCCAGTTCCGCCATCTGCCGGCGCGTCCAGGCGGCCTTGCCGTTGTAGGTGCGGGGAACGTCGAGGTCGCGGCGCGCAGGACCGTGCTTGGGCAGCGTGCTGACCACGGTCTTGCGGACGACACGCGAGACGAAGATGCCTGGGAGCCCGATCCGCTCCGCGGGGATCTCGCCCGGCTCGACGACCTCGTCGACCTCCACGATGGCCACCTGCGCCGCCTTGGCGAAGCTAGGCCCGAAGTGCTGGTTGGCGCCGCGGAACTCCACGTTGCCGAGGCGGTCGGCCCGGTGCCCGGCGATGAACGCGTAGTCGACGGACAGCGCCGTCTCCAGCAGGTAGGGCTTGCCGTCGAAGTACCGCACCTCCTTGCCGTCGGCGATCGCGGTGCCCAGGCCCGTCGGGGTGTAGACGGCCGCGAGGCCAGCGCCAGCGGCCCGCAGGCGCTCCACTAGCGTGCCCTGCGGGACCAGCTCGAAGGTCACCTCGCCTTTCCGCATCAGTTCCTCGGCCGGGGACGAACCGCCCGCTCTCGCCGTGAACGAGACGATCAGGTGCCGGACGCGCCCGGCCTCGACCAGAGCCTGGGCGCCAGGCGGGATCGTGTTGCCGACAAAGCACAGATCCCTCGTGCCGCGCTCGTCCAGCGCGGCGAGCAGGCTAAAGGGTGCGCCGGCACTCGCGCCGAAGCCGGAGACGGCGATCGACACTCCGTCAGGCAAGTCGCTGATTGCGTCGGCAGGCGAGGTACGCAGCTTGTCCACGTGCCTAGCCTGCGTCCGCACGATCGCAGTGACTAGACCGGTCGGCGCCAAAATTACCGAGCGGCGAGGCAAGGGACAGTCGGGGCCGTTCCATGTATGGCACTGCCGCGCCCAACGGTCACTAAGTGACGCTCTGGGTACTAGCCGGCCACAGGAGGGCTCCGCCAGCGGTTCGCCGGCTGGCGGAGCCGCAGCTTGCCGTCATGGCGCGCTCCCGGTTCACGTTGCTCGGGCGGTGCTTGATCAGCGGCGATCCCATTGCTGGCGCGGAGGTCCTGAACGCGATCGGGGGCTCCGGCGTGCCCTGCTGCCACCGGTTCTGGCCGCCGGCCGTTCACCGTGGTGTCGTTGGCAGGACCGGCCGTCGACCTGGACCGCCTGGCGGCCCAGGGCTGCTGCTGGCGGCCGGTGAGCGGGACGGCCAGCGGGGTTCTGGCCAGGAGGCTGGTCAAGGCCACGCCGGCCAGGAAGACGATGACGACGGTGGCCGCGCAGAGCAGTGGCCACCACACCACGGAGTCCAACCTGGCCCAGCCTGCCCAGATCAGGGCGTTGATGAACAGCATCTGGGACAGGTAGACGCCGTAGGAGTTATCCGATCCCGAGCGCACCGCGGCACGCAGCCGCCGCGAGCGCCCAGGCTTCACCAGGGCTACGCCCAGCAGGTACAGGCAGGCGATGGCGCCGACGTCGAACGGGATCACGCTCGGCTGGAACGGGTCGTTACCTGCGCCCAGGACGGTCGTGACGCCCTTATCGGCCAGGAAGTAGACGGCCTCCGCGCCGAGTGCCGCCGCAACGGTCAGCGCGATGACCAGGCGCACGTGCCGGACCAGCCATTCATTCACCGCACCGAGGTGGAACGCCGCGATGCTACCGGCAATGAGGTAGAACGCATAAGGCGTGAACTCCCGTATCCAGCCGGTGCGGAGCACGGGAACGATCGTCCAGTGCATCAGGGTCATGAGCGCCACGTGTCCCAGCGCGGCGATGACGACGATAGCGCCATGGTGATCGCGGGTCCGCCGCAAGAACATTACGAGGAGAGGGAACACCAGGTAGTACTGCATGATGATGAGCAGGAAGTAAAGCTGGTAATACCCGGTGGCTATCTCCTTGGCGAAATTCTCCAGTGCCGCGCCTGCGCTCGCGTAGTGCGCGGTAGGCAGCAGGTACAGGAAATAGATGACGCTCCAGCACAGGTAAGGGACGGCGACCGCGACGAGCCGGCGCCCGTAGAAGCGGCGCAGGCCGCCGCTATCGAGATCCATGTAGGCGTAAGTCAGCATGCACGCGGAGATGAAGAAGAACCCCTCACGGGAAAAGTGCGTCAGCAGCATCACGGCACCTGTGCTCACGCTGGACGCCACGGGCGCGAAGAAGGTAAGCACGTGGGTGCTGATCACGCCGGCCTGCTTCATCGGCCGCATGGCGTCGACCTGGTCGAGCCGCTGGCGCGGCATCAGGACCCCACCATCAGGCCGCGCAAACCGGTAGCGCAATGCGGAAGCTGACCAGCACCGCGAGTCGCGTAGTCATGACCCCGATCCTGGCGCCGTGACATCTAGCCAGCCTCCAGGGCGCCTGACGACTATTTGCAAATTCCATGAGAGTCAGCAGGGCGGGCACTGGGTGCTGGTGACTGGCGATGCTGAAAAGGTGACTGACGGTGAGCGACGGAGCCGGCCGGCCGGCCCGGCCGACGAGGCCCACGACCTCGTCATGAGCGTGCTCGGCGGTATGAGCAAGCGCGGGCCGGGGCAGTCACCCCGCACCCGTTCTGGATACCAAGGAAAATGAGTCAGAACGAGTGCGCGGTGCTTATACCGCGCGCACCATCCCTGGCCGCGGGCCGGCTCATCCGCGGCACCTTCGCTGAATCGGGTAATCCTCGCGATCGAACACGCATA